>CAMZKK010000115.1 GCA_947311175.1 uncultured Planctomycetota bacterium
CAGTTCTTGTCTGCACTATCTCTATCATAAAACATTGCATCAGCTTCATCCCAAAACAGCACGGCATTTTCAGTAGTAGCGGTGACAAATGTTTCGACAATATTTTTTTCGGTACCGCCAACAAAACAATTTTGGATTTTTGAATAATCTGTAACTAAAATTCGTTTATTCAATTTATGTGCCAATGCCTCTGCGCAAGCTGTTTTGCCAACGCCCGGAGGTCCCCCAAAAAGTAAGGTTACAGCATTACCATACATAATGGTTTCAGAAAATCCCCAATCATCAAAAATAGTATCTTTGTTTTTACTTTGAGCTATGGCAGATAGTAGTGCATCTTTCACTTCAGGATACAAAATCAACTGACTCATCTTCATTTTTGGCAAGCGTGATTTCTTTTTTTCTTCCCTTATTCCTTTTATTTTTAATCTCGAAAGAAGCTCTGAACTTAATTCATAACTTGCCTTATTCAAAAAATCTTCATCTTCTCTTAATTTGCTATTTGTGGGATAATTACAAATTTTAATATAATTATTTCTGCGGAGAAAACGATTGGCTTTTAGGAGTCTCAGTGTTGGTAATGGATGCAAGGGGTTTTTTGCAACAAGCTGACAAATCTCTTCACCAGTTAATTTAGTAAAATAATTTTTCAAAAATTTCATTTTTTGCATCAAGAGAATAATCAAAACTCTTTTTTCTTCAAGTTGCATCTTTTCCTGCAGAAGTTCACACAGCCGCCATTTTGGATGTAAATCAACAGTTTTGTTCATCAATTTTTCTTGCCGAATAATCTTGCTATTTAATTTATTCATTTTCGATTCTTTATCACTTCTTCTTGTTCCAAATAATTGGCCATAATTATTATTATCTAAAACATCTGCCCTTTCTTCAAAACAAAGACTAAGCTCTTTCATTTTTAACACCAATTCTTGTTGATTTTTTACCTTCCACACCGTCATCGATTTATATTTTTTTTTAAGCATAGGGTTAACAAAATCTATATTAATTGTTACATTATTATGCGAAATCAAATCTGATTCATCGACAACTACCAATCCCGAATTAATCAACCGACTGTCTTCTGCTAAGGACTGAACAACTTTTAAACTATTACCGGTTTTATTATTTAAAAATTCTTGAATATCACAAATATCGTGAATGGTAATCCCAAACCCCATAGTTGACCCCATTAAGAGTAACGCTATATCTTGTTCAAATGAATTAAGCTTAGTATCTCTAAACAACTCCATCAAATATGTTTTCTTTGGATAGTTATCTTTCGCCTTCGAAAACCACCGCTTCATTTTCCTTTCTGCTGTTATCAAATCTTTTCTTTCGTCATATTCAGCTGTCGATACCTCTTTTTGGAGATTAAAAACCAATGTTTTTGCCTCAATTAAATCTCCATCACTCTTAAACTTAACTTGTCTTCTATTTAAATAATCATTCATTTTATTCAGAATCTTATTTTTGTCTGTTTTGTAATAGCTCATAATTTGCTCCTTATGACTGCTTGGTAAATAAATTAGTAAAATGACGGGTATGCAGAGAGTATGCACCCTTATTTGCCAATAAATAGATTGTCAAATAGCAATAACTCAAATTACAATATTTGAGTGTCTCAACTTATTAATATTTTTTTTTATTATCCTTTAAATATTGATTGTTTATTATCTATTACATTATACAATTGATGGTGGGACATCTATTGCCCCACATTCGTTTTTATTTTATTTTTTTATAAATTGGAGAAAAAGATGCAAAATCTAACGAGGACAAGATTAGGTCGATTGATTGAGTCGGATCATTCAGTAAAGTCTGACAAGTGTCTCAACTGCTCTGCATTTGTCGTTAGTAGGAAAACATAATTGCCGTTTACTAATCCGAAAAGGTCATGTGCTTCTATTTCAGCAGCGGGGGTTTAGGTTAAACTGTATCCATAAAGTTTTTTTCGGTATAATTAAAAACAATTATTCCTACTAAGAGCAGGCATCCGATAACTCCAAAACTGTAGAGCAACCCCCACCATGAAATTGAACCGCAACCAAGAAAGCCAAAACGAATTGCCTCAATGATTGAGGTGAGGGGATTGAGTAATAATATCTGCCGAAATGTTCCTTTTGCAATTGAAAGAGGATAAATTACCGGTGTGGCATACATCATCAATTGCACCCCAAATTGAAGAAGAAACATCAAATCCCGATATTTAGTAGTTAAAGAGGTAATAATCATTCCGGCAGCAAGAGCCAAAGATGCCTGGGCTATTATCAATATTGGCAATGGCAACAAATAAATATTTGGTGAAAAAGAATTGTCTTGTTTGAAATACAGATAGTATAAAAAGAATAATAAAAACATGATAAATTGAATTGAGAAACGAATAAGGTTTGAAGTAATGATTGAGAGTGGGGTGATTATTCGAGGAAAGTAAACCTTACCAAAAAGCATTTGATTGTCACGAAATGTTGTTGCGGTGGTGGTAAGACAAATTGAAAAATAATTCCAACAAATTATACCGACAAGGTAAAAAAGCGGTGCCGGCACGCCATCGGTTGAGATTCCTGCCAAGCGATTAAAAATGAATGAAAACATAACCATCGTAAATAACGGTTGCATAAAATACCAAATCGGGCCAAGAATGGTTTGTTTGTACACAGAGACAAAATCTCGCCGCACAAACAACCACATCAAATCTCGATATTGCCAAGCCTCACCTAATCGCAAAGAAAGAAGGCTTCTTTTCGGCTCAATAATTTCAGTCCATCGTGGCTCAGTCTTTGTCTTAGTCATATTTTGATTTTATTTGATTTCATCATTACGGTAAAGAGTAAATTTAGGTAGTTGGCGAATATAATCATTTGTTCTTTGATATTGCTTTGAATGATGTATAATGAGTAATCTTAAATCCGCAAATGGAATTTAAAATCAAAGGAGTTTTGGTGGCTGATAATTTTTGGATTGCTCATATAAATCATATTTTTCCTCTTATTCGGCAGACCTTTACTTATCGTGAAGTTTCAGGACTTCGCGAACAAAACCTTGAGGTTAAAACATTTTCAATGAAAAACATAAATGGTTTAGAGTTGTCTGAAGAGGCAAAGCCTTTTATTGATGATACCTTTTATTTGCCGGGGGTTTTTAATCCAAAGACGATTTACCTTAATTTTAAACAATTTTTAAAAACTCCTGTGAAAATGCTAAAGTGGAAGATAATGGCTGCCTTTTCACCTTATTCAACTTGTAAAACATGGCGTGAATTTATTCAAAGTTATTTCCAATTTATGCGAGCAGCAGTGTTGGCTGATGAGATTAGAAAAATCAACAAAACGACATCTTCTTCTGTTCATATCCACGCACAATTTATTGACGGAGCAGCCACCACCGCAATGATTGCTGCGGATTACCTTGGCGTAAGCTTTAGTTTCTATAGTCACACCTCAAACAATGTTCAATTTTTGGATGACAAACTCAAACGAGCAAAATTCATTTTTTCTATTTCAGAATTTGATAAAGCTAAGCTTTGTGAGATAGATGCTGATGCTTGCAAAAAAATATCGGTAATTCATTGCGGAATACCGCTATCTGATTGGAAGTATATTGAAAAAAACAAAATCCAAAATCCATCCTGTCTGTTGGGGGGTTAGATGAATTTAAGGGACATCATATCTTGATAGAGGCTTGCAATATTTTACACGCCAAAGGAATTGATTTCTCATGTAGGATTATTGGTGAAGGCAGTTATCGAGATGAGCTCGAACGATTGATTGACAAATATAATTTAGCAGAAAATATAAATCTCTTAGGAAGTATGCCTCAAGAAAAAATCAAGGATGAATTGGCAAATGCCGGAATGTTTGTATTGGCATCGGTCAAATCGAAATCGGGAAATATGGATGGTATTCCGGTTGCACTTATGGAGGCGATGGCGTCTGGGGTGCCGGTTATTTCTACTCGAATATCGGGGATTACAGAGTTGATTGATAATGGTAAAAATGGATATTTGGTTGAAAGTGGAGATGCGAAAGCACCTGCAGATATTCTACTGGATAAAATAAACAATTATGATAAAGTTGCTGAATTGACAAAAATGGCAAGAAAGAAGATTGAAGATTACTTTTCATTAGACAGTCAAAGTAAAGTAATGGCAAAAAATTTCAGGAGAGAACTAAAATGAGAATACTATTAACAGGTGGTGCTGGTTTTATCGGTAGCCATACTTGTGTTGAATTGCTTGATGCAGGATTTGAGGTAACGATTGTTGACAACCTATCAAATAGCAGCGAAACTGCATTGAAAAGAGTGGAAGAGATTACTGGCAAAAAAGTATCTTTTCATAAGTGCGATATCCTTGACCGAGATTCATTAAAAAAGATTTTTGATAGCGAAAAGATTGATTCGGTAATTCATTTTGCCGGACTTAAGGCGGTTGGTGAATCGAATGAAATCCCTCTAAAATACTTTTTAAATAATGTCGCAGGAACCGTTGTTTTATGCGAAGTGATGGCTGAGGTCGGAGTGAAAAATCTTGTTTTCAGCTCATCTGCAACCGTGTATGGCGACCCAAAATCAGTGCCGATTACCGAAGATTTTCCTCTTTCGGCAACCAATCCATACGGTAGATCAAAATTAATGATTGAAGAGATTTTGCAAGACCTTTACAAATCAGACAATGATTGGAATATTGCAATGCTTAGATATTTCAATCCGGTTGGTGCTCATCATAGCGGACGGATTGGAGAAGATCCAAATGGAATCCCTAACAACCTATTGCCATATATTGCACAAGTTGCGGTCGGCAAATTAAAAGAATTGAGTATCTTCGGTAACGACTATAACACCTCGGATGGAACTGGAGTTCGAGACTACATCCACGTCGTTGACCTCGCTCTTGGACATATTAAAGCCATTGATAAATTAAAAACAAATCCGGGATTAGTGACTTATAATCTTGGAACAGGTAATGGTTGTAGTGTGCTTGAAATGCTAAAGGCTTTTGAAAAAGCATGTGAAAAGGAAATTCCCCATCGTTTTGCACCAAGAAGGGAAGGGGATGCCGAATCTTGTTATGCCGATTCATCTTTCGCTGAAAAAGAATTAAATTGGAAGGCAGAAAAAACTATTGATGATATGTGCAAAGATATGTGGAAATGGCAAAAAAACAACCCTGATGGATATAAATAAAACAAGGGACATGCAAAGTTTCTTTGCGTGTCCCTCATCTTTATTCCGATTACAAAGGATAATCTATGAATAACAAAGGGGTCTTATTTTTGTTATTAGCTCTTGCATCGGTAGCTCTCAGTGTTTTGATAATCAAAGGGATGGCTACTTATGCTTTTATACTCACGGCAGGAGTTATGCTTTTTGCCTTGATTATGCAAAGCGATCATCGACTACCTATTTTTTTATTATATACCTCATTGCTGGCAGCAGATTCTAATTTTTATATTCTAAAACCGTTAGGGCTTAAACTTCGTTGGGCGATATTAGGGGTGCTTGCCTTAAAGGAATTTACTAATTGGGCGACAAGA
>CAMZKK010000116.1 GCA_947311175.1 uncultured Planctomycetota bacterium
ATATTTGTAGAAAGCCTTGAACCACAATCACTATCATTGAGATTTGTTTCATCCTCAAATCCTGAAGGATTATGATTAATCGTATCATCATCTTGTTGGACAAAATATTTTTGAATTTCTTTTAGGAGTTCAGTAGGAGTTTGAAATCTTTTTGCCTTATCCTTTGCCATCATTTTTTTTATAATGGATGACGCTTTATCAGACAGCTTAGGATTGCGAATAGCTGGGGATTCTAATTTATTATGGATATGCATCGACATTACGTCAATAGCACCCTTTCCTTTGAATGGAGGTGTGCCGGTAGATAGATGATAAAGAGTTGCCCCAAGAGAATAAATGTCGCTTCTAATATCAATATCGCTTTCTCCTTTTGCCTGCTCAGGAGAAATATAATATGGTGTTCCCATAATCTGACCGGCAATGGTAAGATGCATTCCTGCATTGTCATCAGAAACCTTAACTAATCCATAATCCGCTAATCTGGCAAAACCGTCACGAGTTAAAATTATGTTGCCGGGTTTGATATCCCGATGCACCAATCCTGATTTATTTGCTGCCACCATTGCTTCGGTAATTTGCCGAACAATATCTAATGAACGCTTTTCTCCAAACAGCTTTCTCTTTTTTAAAACTCTTTCCGCACTTTTACCATGCACATATTCCATTACAAAATAATGGACACCTCTATGTTCTCCCGCCTCATACCCTTTAACAATATGGGGATGATTAAGTGCAATTGCAACCTTTGACTCACGCTTAAAACGAGAAACTATATTTTTTCGTTTTGCCATTCGAGGAGAAAGGATTTTTATAGCAACCTCTTTTTTGTCTTTTAATCTCATAGCCTTGTAAACATTACCCATTCCCCCCTCACCAATCTTCGTAACGATTTTATATCCGGGGATATCTATTATCTGCTGGCAATCTTTCTCGCCGAGGACATCTCTAAGGTTAGAGCTGTTAACATATTTTTTTTCAATCAGTACACTTGCCAGCGGTGCAGAAATACCACTTTTTGCAATTGTCTGCTGTTTGGCAATAGCATCTTCAATCTGATTCTTTGTAACCAACCCACTGGTAATAAGCTGTTCTGCTAATTTTTTATCAGACTTACCAACAAGATTCTCCCCTTCAATCGTTATCGACTCTCCGCAATTCTGACAGACAAACAGACCTTTTGTTGTAAGCAAATTACAATCAATACAAGTTGTGCATACTGGACAAATGGATGTTTGATTATTGTGTGAAGTCATGATTGTTTCTTGGCTTTAATTTTTTCTAATTCTTGATAAAACTTCTCTTCTGCAATCTTTGAGGTATCAATCATATCGCTTGCACTGTCAATCAATAAGAGTTTATCAATTTTCGGTGGAGGAGAAGAGATTTCTAAGTTTTTGGTATTTGAGGTGTTTGTAAATTTTAAATTTAAAATTTTATCAACACCGGCAATGGCAAGAATCTTTCTAAACCGCTCTGGGATTTTTATAAGTAAATTTTTATTGACTCCATTTGCATCCATCTGAGAACCGACAAGCAGTCCTATTGCCATACTACTAATTCTAATAATTTGCCTAAGGTCAATAACAACATTTTTTTTGTCAGACTGTAATAATTTTGTCCAGCAATGCATAAATCCAGCTTGAGAAGAAACAGCAAACTCCCCTCTGACCACAACGGCATCATCTGTCATTTCAATAGTAGTCGCTGCCGGAGAGGAAACAATAAATCCATCTTTAAGATTAAGTTTTGAACTTTTTGATTTAATTTTTTCAATATGAATAAACTGAATACCAACAATTTTTTTAGGAATCCTTTCAACCCACTTCACCAATCCAACGGCATGCATAAGGACATCATCACGATCATACCTAAATTTTATCTCTGCAATAGAATCTGCAATTGGCGAACTATCCACCGCAATGGCAATTCCACCATTGATTGATTTTTTCAATTTCTCTTTGAGTGATTCGATGTGTGAAGACATAACACTTTTAAATTTAATATCCTCGACCAGTGATTTTGAAATCAACGGATATGAGTTTGCCCCCTGTGAATCATTACTGTTTGACTCTGATTTTTTATTGCCATAACTACTTTTCTTAAGAGATTTTTCTTGAATATCCATCTCTAAAATGCCGCCGATATTGACTGCATCATTTTTTAATTTATTAATCAACTCGTATAATTTATCTCCATCACACCCAACAAGAATATCTCCTAATTCCAAGATACGTGCATTGCTTATCTCCTGAAACCCCGGCTCTGCTCCATAAACAAAATGAGTAATTAAATTTGCAAGAACCACAATATTTGTTTCTTTGCTATCAAATCGTTTGATATTCTCTTTAGTGATGTCAATTTCATGATAGCGAATGGCATGAGTTATGTATTTAGGAAAATTCCAAAATTCTGCCACCAATTCTCCTGATTGCGAATGATTTGTATGCAAAATACTGTTCTCTACCTTTGACAAAGAAATATCTCTTTCACAAATCACATCAATAACACGTCCATAATATTCTGGGAAGACCTGGGCAAGAATAAGCTTACCAATATCATGCAACAACCCTGCCACAAAGATACTTTCAGGAACCTTTATTCCTACCAATTCTGCCAGTTTTTGGGCACATACTCCACAGCAAAGTGAATGTCGCCAGATACTTTTATAACCATCAACCCTTGGCAATTTATTCATAATATTGTAAACACTAAGCCCCAACACTACATTTCTTATTGCATCAAACCCCATTATAACAATGGCATCGGTAACATTATTTACATCTAGTTTGCCATGACGGTAATATGCAGAGTTTGCCAATTTCATTATTTTTGCCGTCAAGGACGGATCTCTTAAAATAATTTTAGACAAATCTTTGGCATCTATTTTAGAGTCGTTGATTGCCGACTGCATCCTCACTAAAATCTCAGGAAGAGGCGGAAGAATATCCCGACTCGAAGCAAGAAAGCTTCTTATTTTGTTGTGGGCATCGAGATTATTTTTGATTTCCATTATTCATTCACGAGGGACATGCAAATTTCATCTGCGTGTCCCTCTTCCTTATTTCTTTGCCACTTAAAGTTAGTCATCACTATTCTAAATTATTCCCCAAGCAACTCCTTAACCAGTGCAGACAACTCGGCACTTTTTGCAGTTTTTGAGAGAACTGCATCGGCACCGGCTTTTTCACCTTCGGTTTTCAAAGTGCTTGTGTCGTGATTAGAAAAGATAATTATTTTAATATCTTTTAACTCATCATCTTTTTTAATTATCGAACAAACATCAAACCCACTCATCCCCGGCATCATTGCATCAAGAATCAATAAATTCGGTTTTTCTGTAGAAATTTTATCTAAAGCATCTCGACCATTTACAGCCCCATCAACTTTATAGCCAAGTGCCTTCATTTTTTTAACAAACAGTTTACGTAATGCCTCATGGTCATCAACAACTAAAACAAGTTTTTTCTTCGTAATCAAAGGCTTTCCTGATGCTTGATTTTCAGCAGTGTGATCAAGTTCTTTTTGCAACAAGATGGTCAATTGATCCTTAGGATGTAATACGGTATTAGCAGGCGGGTTAATCATTTTTTCGCTACCATCACGATCTAAGGCAACAACCCCAAGCGCCTTAAGCTCCTTAACCAATTCTCCGATTTTTTTACCTGCATCAGCATCTACCGTAACGGCATGAAGTTGATATCCTCCGATATGATCACCTGTGCAATGCAAACACCTATTGAGTCTTTGTCCGGTTTGTGCCAACAACATATCGGCAATATATTCACCGCTAATCTGATGCGGAGACACCACCACATCAGCCCCGGCACGCTTTAGTTTAGAATCAATGGTTGAACTTTCTCCTCGACAAACAATATGTAGGTTATGATTAAGCTCACGAGAGGAAAGTGCTACCAATAAATTGTCTGCATCTCGAGGTAAAGCTGAAATAATCCCAATTGCCCGTTCAATCCCAGCTTCAAGCAAGGTTTCATCTTCCATAATATCGCCAATAACCAAAGGGATGCCTTGTTCCTTTATATCTTTGATTTTCTCGGGAGATATTTCCACAACGACAACTGGAATATCTCTTTTTGTTAACTCAATACTAACTGTTTGACCAACCCTGCCAAATCCACAAATAATAAAATGTTTATCCAATTTATTAATCCTTTTTCCCATTTTACGCTTCCAAAGCTCTGTCTTAAGCTCACCATCCATAACCATCTGTGCCAATTGCGATGCCACAGCTGCTACTAACCCAAAGCCGGAAAAAATCAAAAATACGGTAAAAAATCTACCCCATTCCGAAAGTTTATTAATTTCACCAAAACCAACAGTTGTCACCGAGATAACTGTCATAAAAAACGAATCACTAAAATTCCATTTTTCAATAACAATATACCCAATTGTGCCAATTGCCATTATTATAAAAAGAGATAAAAATGCATAAAAAATCTTTCTCGTTAATATAGACAAAGATACACTCCTATTCCCAAATTATACCATTAGCAGTAAATACAGGACCATCCTTGCAAACTTTTTTATACACAAAGTTATCGTTATTATCTTTTTTTATTTTAACCACACATCCCACACATGCCCCGAAACCACAAGCCATCCTCGCTTCTAACGATACCTCGCATGGCAACTGATACTTTGTCGCAAGTGTGGCAAGCCCCTTAAGCATTGGCTCGGGGCCACAACCAAAAAGATTAACCTTATCAGATAGGTCAAGATTGTTTATTATTTTCTCTGCCGCTGCAACCGCATGCCCTTTAACTCCAGAGCTACCGTCATCCGTAGCAATTACAATTGAAGATGAGGCTGTTTTCATTTTGTCAATCTCCAATAAATAACATTCGTTTTTTGCACCAACAGCAAGATGAACAGTGAATCCTTTTTCTTTGAGATGACTAGCTAAGGCAAGCATACTTGGTGCTCCACAGCCACCACCGACCAAGATACATTTTATTGACTTGTCTTCTGGAATAGAAAAACCATTTCCAAGTGGATAGAGAACTTCAACTTTGTCGCCTGCTAGCAACCTTGTCATCTTGGCTGTTCCCTTGCCAACAACGGCATAGACGAAACTTAGAGAATTTTCCAAAATCTCTGATGGAGCAAATGGGCGACGTAGCAATATTTCATTACTTTTTGGCAGAATTTTTAGATTAAAAAATTGCCCAACCTTAAATTTATTTTTCGCATCAGTAAGTTCCAAAGTCATTCGATAAAATTGTGGTGCAATCTCAATATTTTCAATGATTTTGATAGTAGTATCAGTTTTTTTCATAATCATTCCACAAATGTTATATCAGATTCTGGTGGTGAAATATTGTCTTCCGATTCCTCGTCAATCATTTCTGAGGTTTCGATATCCTCACCACCTCTTTGGAGAAATTCAATTGCCAATTGCCTGTAATCATCAACTCCTGCGCAAACCGGCTCATGATCAATGGTTGGCATCGCATTTGAAGGGCTTTCTGCCAACTTAATATTTTTTCTGATTTTTGATTTATATACTTCATCTGGAAAATGCTCAGTGACTTCGGCAATTACTTCATTACTTAATTTTGGACGCACATTATATTGACAAAAGACAATACCGGTAATTTTTAATTTTTGATTTAGCCCTTGTTTAATAAGCCCAACAGTATGAACAAGTTGTCCAAGACCTCGCATGGCAAGATATTCTGCTTGCATTGGCACAATCACTTCAGTTGCCAAACACAAACCTGAAAGAGTAAGTAATCCCAAACTTGGCGGGCAATCAATTAATACAATATCATAATCCCGGCAAAAACCACGCATCGCATTACGCAAACGAGTTTCTCGAATAGTCATACACGCAAGCTCCACCTCAGCACCTGCGAGGTTAATATTTGCAGGAATAATATCCATTCCAAATCTGGATTGAACAATCTTGGCAGGAGGCTCGGCATTTATTATAATGTCATATACAGAATTCTCGGTATCAAGTGGGTCAAGTCCCAAATGATCAGACATATTTCCCTGTGGGTCAAGGTCTATCAATAAAACCTTTTTACCAAATTCACGGGCAAGAATAGAGCCGAGATTGACGACAGAAGTTGTTTTGCCAACCCCACCTTTTTGATTCATAAAAGCAACAATACGCATGCCCCTATGAGAACCTATTATCTAAAAAATTGCAAGCTAAAAAAATGTACCAAAACACTAAGAATTAAAATTTGAGACATATTTTACCAACGCCAGCAACGGGTAGTAGAAAAAACAGGCTATTTTTATACATAAATTCACAGATTTAAATCATAAAAGTGGAATGAATATTGCATTACTTTTACTGTATGAGGGATGTGAGTTAAAATAAACATAGGATATTAAAACATGAAAGATTGCGATAAAAATATTATAAGAGCGATAAATATCGTCAGAGAACTCAACATCCTCGCCGACGAGGGAGAGGCACAAGCCGAAGATGATAGTTGCATATTACTTTATAGCATTATCAGAGACTGTGCCTACAAAATAAAACACCAAGCCCAACAAGAAATGCAAAACCACCAAAAAGCAAATTTTTAGCCTTAATCTAAATTCCGCAGTTGGGATTAACAATTAACTTACTTGCGGGATAACTGTGATTTCAAATCCTCTACCACCAAGAAAAAACATGGAACTAACAATAGTGAGATTGCGGTTGCGAAGAGGATTCCATAGCCTAAGCTTATTGCCATCGGGATGAGAAATCTTGCTTGTCTGCTGGTTTCAAAAATCATTGGTGCCAGTCCGCCAAAAGTGGTTAGGGTGGTTAGCATAATTGGGCGAAACCTCCGAATAGCTGCCAAGTGAATGGCATCATAAGAACTCATTCCTTCCTTTACCGCCTTATTTGCAAAATCAATTAGAATCAGAGAATCATTTACCACCACTCCAGACAATGCGATAATCCCCATCATACTAATAATGCTTAAACTGTAACCCATAACTAAATGTCCAAGGGTTGCCCCGACAATTCCAAAAGGAATACTAATCATAATTATTGCCGGTTGCAGATAACTGTTAAAGGGGATAGCAAGCAGAATATAAATGATAAACAAAGCAAAGAGAAAACCAAGAGCTAAGCTTTTCATACTATTTGCCATATCCTTCTGTTTGCCTTCAACCCCTGCCGTCAATCCCGGGAAGTCTTGTTTGAGTTTCGGAATGAATTCTGAAAAAACTTTTGTTTTTACCAATGAGGTAAATTTTTCAGGGACGACTGTCGCACTAACCGTAACCGTCCGACTACCTGCACGACGATTAATAGAGGTGTACGCCCTCCCCCGTGTAACCTTAACCACCTCTTTCAATGGAACATCTTTACCGTTTGGAATTTTGATTAGACACTCCTCGATATCATAGATAGATGTGCGTTCTGATTTCGGTAAGCGAACAATCACCTTTACTTCATTTCTTCCTCGTTGCTGTCTCAAAACCTCACTGCCGTAAAAAGAATTGCGGACTTGACGAGCAACCTCAAGCGCAGTAAGCCCTAAACTTTTTCCGGTCGGAAGTAATGAAAAATCATATTGCGGTTTCCCCGGTGAAAATCCGTCATCAACATCAATCACTCCCTCTACTCCACGAAGCATAGTTGCAAATTCACTACTCGCTGCCTCAAGCACCGTTAAATCTTTATGTCTTAATTCTAATGACAACGAAGCTCCATGCCCCGGACCTCCTCGATCGGATTCAAATTTTACCAAATCAAGCCCGGCAATATTAAATGGTTGCTGTCTCCATTTTTTTACCACTTCACGAGTACCAATCGGTCTAACATCGGCATCGGTAAGATGAATCTTTACCTCAACGACATGGCTACCAGACACTCCGGCATAACTTCCTCCAATTTGAGTTTGAATTCCAGTTGCAAGTTGTTTTCCACCATTCTCAGCAACTACTTTTTCTGCTGATGCCTCTAAAACATCTCTAACTTTTTCCGATTTTTCAATTGGCGAACCATAAGGAAGAATGGCAGTCACAACAGCATAGGCCGACTCTACCTTCGGAAACATTACCATCCCCATTCTTCCGCTTTTAACATAGCCAATAGTTGACAGTAAAACAAAAAATGCAATCCCAATCGCTAAATATCTATACTGAAGAACTCTTAACAATATAGGTCCAAAAAAATCATTTATCAAATGCTTGAACCACCGACTAAATGCCTGTTGCTGAGAATGGATAAATACGCTTAACCCACTATTTCTTCTTTGGGGCTTGTGCGACAAATGTGCGGGAAGTATAAATAGGCACTCAATCAAACTTATGGCAAAAACCGTAACCACCACTGCCGGAATAACTACAAAAATCTTTCCCATTACCCCCGGGACAAAAAACATTGACATAAAGGCAACGATATTTGTCAAGACACTAAATGTCACCGGTAAAGCTACCTCTTTAACTCCTGCACGAGCTGCATCAAGAGGCGTCATCCCCTCTTGCAAATGTTGATAAATATTTTCACCAACGACAATGGCATCATCCACCACAATCCCCAAGGCAACAATAAATGCAAACATACTTACCATGTTTATAGAGATGGCAAAAAACGGTAAAATGAGAAATGCCCCAAGAAATGAAATCGGAATTCCCATTGTCACCCAAAATGCCAAACGTGCCTCTAAAAACACCCCTAACAGTATTAACACCAACGCCAACCCAAGTGCGGCATTGCGTAAAAGCAAATCCATTCTATCAATAAACATTGCAGAAAAATCACTGGTTACCATTAAATGACAACTCGGTGGTAGCTCATGATTTTCTTCCATCTCTTTCATTATTCTCTTTACCGCACTTGCAACTTTAATCGGAGTTTCTTTTCCTATTCGGTAAACATCTAAGGTAATTGCCGGTAAACGATTAAAGGTTGAATCGTAATCACTTTCTTCAAACCCATCGCTAATATGGGCAAGCTCGCCAAGCTTTACTTCACTACCATCAGGACTATTAATAATTGGCAATTCAGAAAACTCTCTACCATTGTCACGCCGTTCATTTACCCTAACTAACACTTCACCGGATGTAGTTTTTATTCCGCCACCCGGAAGTTCGATGGTTGATGCCTTTATTATTTGTGCAATCTTTTCTAATGTTAATTGGTGTGCCCTCAATTTAGCGGTTGGAACCTCAATTGCAATCTCTAACTTCTTTGCTCCCGATAGTTCTATTTGACTAATATCTTTATCTTGCAAAAATCTATCTCTCACCTTTTCTGCAAGATTTCGCAAAACCACATCATTTAAATCGCCATAAATCGCCACGGAAAGAGCTTTTCGCTTTCTAGTAATTACCGTTACCTGCGGATCTTCAGCATCTTCCGGAAAACTTGTAATTCTATCAATTGCCTGCTCAATTTCATCTTTTGCCTTTTGCGAATCTGCCCCAAGTAACAATTCAGCATTAATGACTGCCAATCCCTCTTTTGCGGTTGAGACTACATCATCAATCCCGTCAACGGAATTTATTGCTTCTTCCACAGCCAAGCAAATACCCTGCTCTATTTCTTCCGGGCTTGCCCCCGGATAAACAACTGTAACACTTACCATATCAAGATCAAATTCAGGAAACAACTCCTGCTTTATGTTAAAAGCAAAAAGCAAACCGCCAATCAATAAGACCAGCATAAGAAGGTTTGAAGTGACTGAATTACCAGCCATCCAAGCAATTGCCCCTGTTGTTTTTTTTACATTATTGCTATTTATTTTACTCATTTAGCTACTGCCTTTAATATTCGTAACGGCATTTTAGAAACAGGAGTAGTAAGATTGCTAACAATCAAGTCTTTTCCCTCTAACACATCGTCAATACATAAAACCACATCACGCTCTCGCCAGATTATTTTGATTGGTTTAATTTCTAATTGTTTTTTTTCATCAAGCAACCATATCGTATCACCATCCCGCACTGCCAAACGAGGAATTGTATAAACATTATCAAGAGTAATACCATCAATCGCAACCTCTACATAAGAGCCAATAAGCAATGGAGTATCACCCTTTGTTTTGCTATTAACGCCAAGCGGGTTATTTATCTTCACCAAAACCTGTGCCATTCTACCTTGCGATTCAAGAGCAACAAGCCTCTTCATAACCTGTCCATGCCAAGATATTGAATCATTGCCAAAATCGGACAGTCTAACCTCTACTGCCGAGCCTTCCTTTTTTCCTTTTGGAAAATCTATAAATTTTAATTTGTCGGTTGGGATTGATGTCCGCACCCAATACTCATCATAACCGGTCAATTTCGCTAATAAAGTTTGAGGAGAAACCTGCGAGCCAACCTCGACACCTCGACTACGAACAATGGCATTAAACGGTGACTTAATCATGGTTCGAGCCAAATCAAGATTTGCCTTCCGTAAAGCCGACTCTGCAATCTTGACCCTTGCCAAAGCTAGATTCAACTGTGGTTTTCGCAATACCAAATCCTTGTCATCGCCATCAATCGTCTTGCTCTCGCAGGCAAGCTTCCAGTCCTCAATGGCAATCGCCTGTTTACCCAATTCAAGTTTATAATCACTCCTTGCCTTCACCAAATCTGCCTTGCGTTGAGTTACAATAATCTCATAATCTGTTTTGTCTAATTGAAGAATTACTTCACCCTTTTTAAAAATCCCCCCAGGGATAAAATTGTCACTAACACTCATAACTTCACCGGCAACTCGAGATAACAAAGAAATTTCCTTTGCCGCCTCCACCGTCCCCATCGCAGACACAACCACTTTTTTATTAGCAGAAGCCAACACCATCGTTTCAACCAACGGGACAATAATTTTTCTATCTTTTTTCTTCACCTTCGGTGCGGTAACAATTAAAAACTTTGCCACCAATAAACCAACCACAATTAAAAGTATTGGGGAAATCAATCTTGTTATTTTAAATTCATTATTCATTTTATTTTTCGTCATCTTCTTTCCTTTTTTTATTCCGATACATAATCTCAGCCTTTGCCCTATTTTTGAGATAGTCATTAGTCCAAGTTCCACCAAGTGCTCGATAGAGCGACACCCTAAAGTCAACCAATTCACGACAAACGCGAAGTTCATCCCTTTCAAATTGCTGAACAGTTAACAATGCCACCTGCGTTGATAAATATGTTGCTTGACCACGACGATATCTCGTCCATGCGGTATTATAGGTATCTCGAGATGCCTTCAATTGCTTACGCAAGGCAACGAGATATTCACGATGTTTTCTTTCTTGCAATCTAACATCTTCAATTTCTTTGATTGCGATTAAAACCTTTTCACGGTAAGCACCTACTCTTTCCTTAACCAATGCTAAATTACGGTTTACCTCAGAGGCACGGCGATGACCATCAATCAGTGGAGCGGTGAGGCTTTCCGCAAGATTAAGTATCCAATTTTCAAACAAACGGCTAGTTTTTGCATTGCCGTAAGTATAGGAGCCGGTCAATCGAATTGCGGGCAATCGATCTGCCTTAGCTGCTGCAACTTGCCAATCAGCGGCGTTTAATCGATTCAAAGATGCGCGAATGTCTGGACGCAAAAGCATAATTTCAGCCGGTATTCCTAAGCTCGGAGTTGAAGGCAATTTGGGTAATTCCTTCGTCTTGATTATCAATTCAACAGAAGCCGGTCTGCCAAGTAAAAAATTCAAGGTATGACGAGTCAAACTAATACTTACTTCAACTAACGGCACCCGTGCCTCTACTTGTGCCACCGCTTGTTTTTGTTGATAAACATCTAACGCAGTTGCCTGACCTTTTTTTAAACGATTATAAATATTTTTTAGATTTTCTTTATTTATCTTTAGTTGTTGATTAAGTAACTGCAACTGTTTGTTTTGCTCAATCAGCCGAAGCCACTGTAAGGTAACATTTGCCGCAACCGTCATCATAACAGTTTCAATATTATTTTTCGCAGCCAACACATTTTCCGAACTTGCCATTCTTCCGTCACGAACTCGATGCCACAAATCAAGCTCATAACTCGCAACAATACCAACATTATAATTTTTGGTGGTTTTCGAGATTTTTTCATCATTTGCAATATTGGGCAAACCTGAATCTCTGCCGGGACGGGTTACGGTTCTGACTCTACTTGCACCGGTTGTTAAATCGACCTTAGGGATTAGAGCAGCTCCTGCAGAAACCGCTTGTGCCTGTGCCTGCTCAAGTCTTGCATAAAATTGGGCAATACTCAAATTTTTATCCAAAGCTAAATTTATTAATGAATTCAATTCTTCATTTTCAAAATCTTTCCACCAACGATTACTTCTAATTTTCTTTCCTGCGGAATCACTAAATACTGGTGGTAGCACTTTGACAGTA
>CAMZKK010000117.1 GCA_947311175.1 uncultured Planctomycetota bacterium
AATATGACAAACAATTTAATCGCCAAGATAAGACATATTTCAAAAGCAATATCTCCAATCCCGACAGATACCGAGCCTTTCCTTAATCGTCTAAGTGACATCAAGGCAGTTGTCTTTGATGTCTATGGCACACTTTTCATTTCCAGTTCAGGTGATGTTGGGGCTCACGATGAAAACATTCATCAAACTGCGTTTGCCTCAGCACTATCCGAATGTAAGATAAAAACAAACAACCCAAACGCTGGTGAAATCGGAGCAAGACTACAAATTGAAGAAATCAAAAACGAACATACAAAAATGCAGGAAAATGGAGTTAAAAATCCAGAAATAGATATCAGAGAAATAACCGATACCGTATTAACCAAACTTAAGAATGAAGACATTATCACGACAGAAGTAACAGAATGCCTGACAAATCAATTCATCATCGAATATGAATTTAGAGCAAACAAATCTGCACCAATGCCCAATCTAATCTCAACATTAAACTTCATCAAGGAAAAGAATCTACTCTTAGGCATTGTGTCAAATGCACAATTTTATACCCCATTAATGATAAATGCCTATTTAGGGAAAAGCCATCTTGATTTTGGTTTCACCAAAGATATCTGCATTTGGTCATACCTTGCAAAAGAAGGAAAACCCTCGCTACACCTTTATGAACTCCTAAAAATAAGCCTTGCGAAAAACCATGAAATATTGCCGAAAGAAGTGCTTTACATAGGTAATGATATGCTTAAAGATGTATGGGCAGCCAAACAATTAAATTTTAAAACCGCCCTCTTTGCCGGTGACAAACGCTCACTCCGCCTAAGACAAGATGACTCAAGATGTAAAGAGCTAAAAGCCGATGCCATCATCACCAATCTCTCACAACTAAAAGAAATCATCCTTCCAACAATTAAAAATTAAAAATGAAGGTACTTTAGTTGTCGCTAAAGGCAATTTTGATAATTTGTAAAATTTAGGATTATGGATTGGCTTTGTTGTTAGTTTTGATTGATGGCAGGAATTTTTCTATATTTTGAATTTTGTTTCGCAATGAATCCATTTTTTTGCCTTGCTGGTGCATAAACAAAAAAGTTAGGATTAGGATGAAAGCGGAAATGCCAATTGTTAAGTATGTGATTTTACGATGTTTTGCTACCGCCTGATGAGTAACATAATCTACCATATTTGCAAGTTGCTGCCCGACTTCGGTTCGCATACCTTCTCGCAAGATAGCATCGATGGTCTCGGCAACAAAATCTCTCACCGAGGAAAGGTTTTCACTTACCTTTTCTTCTATTGCTCTTGATACTTCAGGGTATAGCTGATTGCAAATCTCCTGTTTTCCCTTAGCAATGAGGTCATCAATTATCTTTTTGAAAACCGGTTCCATAATTGCTTCGATATTTGTATTCGCAACCTTTATTCTTTCCTTGATTGCCAAATCTACCGAAGGAGCAACCTTTTCAGGAAGTGTTCCACGCATAATTAAAAATTCACGAGTAATGGCATCTTCGGTTAATTGCTTGACGGTTTCATTGATTTGTTGATTACATTCGGCAATATGCTTGTTGATTGAAGCGTTTACATTATCTGTAACTAATGCCTCAAGCTCATCGTCATTTATCACTGCGGTCAAAAAACCCTTTACCGCACCTTCAAGACGCTTAATTGTCTTTCTTTCACTACCAACAATTAGGTTCTGAAGTTCGTTAAATGCCTTTTCTGAATCTTCATCATCTGTAGAAACAATGGACTCTATATCAACATCAAGAGATTCAACAGGTGCGACCTCTTCAGTTTTTTCAGAACCATCTAACAGAGAATCTTGGGTTGTTGTCTTCTCGCCAAGCATCACTATTCTCAATTACACATTAATCGTTGTATTTTTTTTATCTTCGTTAATAATCTTAATCTTTGTCTTAGATTCCGGTGGTGATACTGTATCCTCTAATTCATCAACCGCACTTGCAAGAGCTGTTTCACCGGCAATCATACTACTAAACGAAACCTCTTCATCAGATTTGATTAAATCAATCTCATTACCACCACCAATGGCTTCAATCATATCGTTAGAACTTACCCCTTTATTTAGACGCATACCTTGCTCAATAAACATTCCGCCGAGGTCATCTCTAAATACAACCTTATTTTCGAGATCTGTTGTAATGTTTCTGATGTATTCCTTTGTCTCATTCTGAGTTGTCTTTGACTCTTGCTTAATATCTCTTTGCTCACTACTAATGGTATCTGAAAGCTGTTGCATTTTCTCTTCTAGTCGTTGTCTTAGAGAATCAACTTGTTTTTCTAATTCAGTTGATCTTGCAGCAAAAACACTGTCTGCGGTGTCAATTCTTTTTTCAAGCCTATTTGAAAGCTCGGAAATTGAATGCTCTGATTCATTTCTAATTCTCTTTTCTGAATCTTTCAAGTTTGCTGAAAGTTCGGAAAATTGTTTTTCTGAATCTTTCTTAAAATCTTTAATTTCACTTTGATAAGTTGAAGAAAGTTTGTCCATAGCAAGGCTCAAGGTTGCAGAGGTTTCGTTTACCAACAATGACAACTCATCCTTTACTCTACTCATTTGAGATTCAAGATTGTTCTGAAATGATTTCATCTCATCATTAATCTGTTCTCTTTGTTTTGATAAACGAGCTGCTAAATCTTCAGCAATCGTCTTAACGGTATCGGCAAGCTTGGTCGCTTGTTCCATATTTTGAGAACTAACTTCATCAATCCTACTACTAAATTCTTCACGAAGACGAAGCTCTGCATTGTCAAGAGCTGAATCAATGCTATTTAGACGAGTATCAATTTCATTGTTTTTACCGGTAAGGGAGGTATTAACGGTTTCTATTTTCTGCATAAATTTAGAGCTGATATCACCAACTTGACGGCTAAACTCATCTTTTATTTCGGCTACACTGCGACTATGCTTTCTATCGATTTCATCACAGTTGTCACGAGTATGCTGGTCAAGATAAACTATTTCTTTCTTCATTTCTTCAAGCTGTTGCTTCAAAACTCTTGCAAGTTTTCCTACCAACAATTCTCTGATATGATCAATGGAATTATCTTGTTTTCCAGCTCCATTTGTAACATTTTTTATATCATCTACATTCACAGCTATACCCCTTTTCAAACTTAAAATTTTAAACTATCTATAATTATTTTATAA
>CAMZKK010000118.1 GCA_947311175.1 uncultured Planctomycetota bacterium
AGAGGTTGAAAGTTCATTGTATTTTTTATTATCAACATAAATAAGGAAAGGAATATTTGTTATCTCCGCATTTGAAAAGCCTTTACTTGCAGTGAAAACAATTTCCTCATCTTTAACATCGGGGATAGTTACATCCTCTACCACATTTCCTCTTTCGGCAAGATGACGACATTGTAAGATATAAAGCTTTCCATTATTGTATGCAAACTCCATATCAACCGGCATCCCATAAGCTTTTTCTGTTTTCTTCAAAACCTTTTTAATCAAGTCGGTAAATTTCTTCTTTTTCAAAATACCATTTAAGGTAATTGCACACTTACCGTGGGTATATTTTTCAGGAGCAAGCATCGGCTCGGAAAGCATATCGTCCTCGAAGGTAGATATTAAACCCTTCAAATCGAATTTTTTCTTACCTTGATTAATTTCATTCAGAAGCTCTACAAAATTGATTGTCTCTACTTTTTTGGTCTCGACATTTAAGACATCAATCATCCGTTGCGAATACTTAACCTGCTCTTTTGCTCCAATCTCAGGTCTGAGTTGAGGATTGGTCAGGAATACCATCCTCGGATAATCATCTCCCACACGATCAACCGCTCGTGTTCCAAGCCCCATCACCATCCTAAGCATCCCATCTTCTGCTTTTAATTTATTATTCCAACAGAAAGATGCCTTACTAAAGCCAACAATCCCCATCGCAGGGAAAAAATATTTACCGTAAAAACTACCAACAACCTTTTGAATCAAAACAGCCATCTTTTCATTGTAGTCGATTAGGTTTTTATCTCTTCGATATTCAATAGCCTGCATTCCATACAAGCTTAAATAAACCTCTTTAATCGCCTCTTGCAACTCTGCTAATCGCTCATCGGGAGCGCCACGGTTAGCAACAAATACTGACTCATACTTACCACAAAAAGAAAAACCAATTCCATCTTCGAGATAACTGGAAGATCGAACAATTAATGGTGCACCATCGGTCTCTTCTAAAATATACCTAAGTTTTTCATCAACCTCTTTTGAAAATTTTCCTCGCATAAATCGAATTTTTAGGTCATCTAAGGTTTCTTCATGCTCAACACTACTCAAATATTTTAAACTATGACATTCTTGCAAATTATTTCTATTTATATAATCAACAACTACACATGATTTTAAGAAATAAGAATCAGTCTCGGCAACCATCTCGTCAAGTTCAACGTCATAATCTTCAAGAGTAGGCCTAACAACTCGATTAGCAAGCAACATTCCGGCAGCTTTACCGCCAACTAACCCTGGTTTTGAAACTATCGTTATGCTGTTGTCTAAGATTTGTTCAATATCACGCATGTTGATATAATTTTTAGCAATCCCAATAAACGGCAAGTGATCGCTAATAAATTGACTTATCAAATCTACTCGAATCCCTAATGTCACTGTTGGCGCAACATGCATATTACCAATAGGAATCTCGCAAAACTCGTGAAGCAATCTCCTTAATTCCAGCGGATCGTCTTTTGCTAAGTTTAGATTTTCTAGCATCTTTCTTGCCAAAAATTCTTTTCTGCCAAGATTAATGTATTCTTTGATATCATCTAAATCAATTTCATTAAAAAAAGCATGATACAATTTTGCACTGTAATAATCATTTACATCTATCTTCTTTTTCTGACTTTCAACAAACTTGACAGCGTCATTCCAATCTTTTTCTCTTGACCATTTGCCTTTAGCTTCAAGAACTCTTTCAAAAACTTTTAAGAGACACGGTATTGATTCACTGTGAGCCATTATTTCTTGATAAAACAGGTGATGCTTAAATTCCATTTAACTAACCCATCCACGAAGTTTACATGCTTCAGCCACTCGCATTACCGAACCAAGATATGCCGCTGTTCGCATCTTTATTTTTCTTTCATCGGCAATCTTAAAAATTGCATCAAAGGCGGTAACCATTTTTTCTTCAAGTCTTGCTTGCACCTCTTCGATTGTCCAATAAAAATTATAACTGTTCTGAACTTGTTCAAAATATGATACCGTAACGCCACCGGCATTGGCCAAGAAATCCGGTATTACCGGAATACCCTTTGCAAACAATATCTCATCTGCTTCTGGTGAAGTTGGTCCATTCGCCAACTCTAAGACCATTTCTGCTTTAATATTATCAGCATTATCCTTAGTAATAACATTTTCAAGCGCACAAGGAGCAAGCATCGTCACTTCAAGTTCAAGCAAATCTGAATTTTCAATAGGCTCGGTGCCTTCCATTTTTATTACACTGCCGGTTCTGTCTGTATGCTCTGCAAGCGCCTGCATAGATATTCCGTTTTTATTAATTATTCCACCGTGTTCATCGGCAACCGCGATAATCTTCATTCCCAAAATTTCTTCGGCAAGAATACCACAGTAACGCCCGACATTCCCAA
This sequence comes from uncultured Planctomycetota bacterium, assembly GCA_947311175.1. Lineage (GTDB taxonomy): Bacteria > Planctomycetota > SZUA-567 > SZUA-567 > JAFGNG01 > CAMZKK01. The sequence goes on from CAMZKK010000118.1 coordinate 2,403, forward strand.
ATCCCTGAATAGCAAGAGTCTTACCTTTTAGCTCAACTCCAAACGCCTTGCCAGCCTCACGAGCAACAAAGATGCCACCACGGGCAGTCGAGTCTCCCCGTCCTTGACTACCACCAAGTGGAATTGGTTTTCCGGTAATCACCCCAGGGGCATGTTCTCTGTTAATGGTTTCAAATTCATCCATCATCCACGCCATAATTTGCGGAGTGGTGTAAACGTCTGGTGCGGGGACATCCTTAGTCACTCCAAAGATATCGGCGAATGCACGAATATAACCTCTGGCAAGTCGCTCTTTTTCCGATTCGGTCAGTTGCTTAGGGTCACAAACAATTCCCCCTTTACCACCACCAAGAGGAATATCAACCGCTGCACATTTCCATGTCATCCAAGACGCAAGCGCTCGAACGGTATCGATTGTTTCGTTTGGATGCCAACGAAGACCACCCTTAGCCGGTCCTCTTGCAAGACTATGCTCCACCCTAAATGCCTGAAAGACTTTTGTTGAGCCGTCATCCATCCTAAGCGGAATACGAGCGGAATACTCTTTTTGCGGCCATCGTAAAAATTCGTGAACCGCCTCATCAAGCCCAAGAATCTCTGCAGCTTCGTCTAATTGTGTCTGTGCCATTTTAAATGCATTACAATCTGCCATCTTCTATATTCTCCTAAAATAATAACAAATAAATTCTAATGCCGAACATCCTAACATAAAGTATATAAGTGTAAACACTTACATCTAAATAAAACGAAAAAAAACAAGGCAAAAATCGTAAATACTTTACTATTTACCAATTAGAACATCATTTTTTTTACACTCACAAGACACAAAAGAGAAATCATTTGTTTTTCTGTAATATCCTATCTAAATTATTTGCAAATAGACACCTCTCCTGCCTTGTAAT
>CAMZKK010000119.1 GCA_947311175.1 uncultured Planctomycetota bacterium
ACAACAAATGGCTTTAAAAAATCTACCTCGAGGTGACTGTATATAATTAAAAGTGGAGAGAGAGAAACAACTACAAAGCTTAGATAGATTGCAATTCCTCCACCATAAGGTATTGAAACAGCGTGTACCTTTCTTTCTCCGGGATTATCCACAAAATCATATCGACAAGCCACACTCCTGATAATTGGAACCAAGATGGCACTCAATAAAAAAGCTGCAACAAAGATACTACTTAAAGCAAGATAGAAAGGATTCATTACTGCATCTTTGCCATTGCTCTACCACCATACACCAAGTGTAAATGCTCTGAGCGACGTTTTTGATAAATATCCGGATCAAAATCAATATCTCCGTAAAAGTCTGTCTTTTTGAGAAATTTACGCTGAATCACTCGCATTTCCGGACGCAACGTAGCATCACTTTTGATAAAGGTTCGCTCCATAAAAGGAACAACGATATACCATGATTCGAGGCTAAACAGATTATTTCCCTCAATATATTCACCAGAAAAAAAGATACATTTTCCATTTCCATTGGCAAAGAGTATGCTTGACTTAAGAGCCCGAAAGGCTGCGAGTGCCTTTTGGTTGCTTTTTTCTTCATCAAACGTGACTCCTGAATAATACCTATTGTACCCAAACATTTCTCTTATTGAATTTTCTTTGCCAGGTTTTGCCGTTGAATCAAAACGATACGAAAAGTCTCCCTTGCTTTCCTTACATGACGAAAACAATAATGCCGATGCCACAATCATTAAAAAACAAATCTTTCTCATAATGGTTACTCCTTAATTATATAAACAAACTATTCTTTAAAAGAAAAAACAGGTGATTTTTTCATTATAAATTTTCGCATAGAATTCGGTAGTCCAAAAAGCTGAAAAATGGTTTCGTCAATTACTATTCTAAATTTTGTGATATCACCACCAAGAGATGCAGCCTTTGCTGCTGCCTCTGTCTTTTGTTCCAATTCTTTGAGCAGCATTGGAAATCGTGCTTTATTTCCGATTTCATTATTTTTGCCAAGCCTAAAATAATCTAATAATTTTGTAGGAAAAGGAAGGCTTAGAATTTCATAGATGTTAATATTATTATTGCTACTGGTTAATCTAAAACGCCAGTCATAAAGTGAAGAGTTGAGCAATGCCGTAATCAAATAATACGGAACCCCTCCCCTTGCCAGCCAATAATTAACACTATTTCCAAGATATATCTTACTCTTCACTTCTGCGGCAACCAATCTTGGCAACGACTCCATATTTCTAATCCCAAGTTGAACCGTCCTTGCCGAATATGAAAATGGGTCAACAGCTCTAACGCCATCCCCTCTTTTTTCTCGAAACGCATCTGCATCAATAAACCTAGCTTTACTCGGCTCAGCATTCTCATTGGCATAAAATGGAGAGATATGACATCCTCGCAAAAAAATTGTTCCTTTATCATCACGAATGCAATCTGAATATACCGTTTGATCAACCTCGCCTGCATATCCATCTGCGATATCTGAAAATTTTGCTTTACAGTGAGTTCTCAACCATTTCAAAATTTCCCACTCTTCATCGTAGATAATTGGGATTGGCTGAAGTTCTGAATCTAATTTTTTAATTTCATCAAATTTAACATTATTTCTTTTTCTCTCTATCATGCCGGAGGATTCAACCGTTGAGGTTATTTCTATAGAAGTAGTTTGACCCTGATTTTTAGAGGCAAGAAAAATAATTGATGCCTGTCCCACACCAGAAAAGACCTTTTCACTTTCCGTAAAATGCTCAATCCTGCTTAAGGAATGATTTTGCAGTAAATGTTTACGTAGGGTAGATGCCATTTTGTCAGTCATAAAGCTTGAGGGAACAATAAATGAAAGATTCCCTCCGTTTTTTAACAATTCAAACGAGCGTTCAATAAACAAACGATATAAATTCAATTGCCCGGAAAGAGCATTTTTGTAGATCTTGGAATCTCGTAAATACTTAACGTAAAGCTTTTTTTCCGGATTGCTTTTAAATGAAGTAAGGACATCATACGGGGGATTTCCAAGTACAATATCAAAACCGCCCCGCTCTTTGATTTTAGGAAACACTTTCCCCCAATCAAAACATTCCGGTTCGTATTTTTTTCTCGCGGCAAGCTCCTCTTCAGAATTATGCCAAACGCTACCAACCAATGAATCTCCTGATAAAAAATGATCAGGTACAGTAAACGGCAACAACGGACTCGAAAACTCGAGCCAAAGAGTTACTCTCGCAAGGCGTACTATCTCAGGGTTTGAATCAACGCCATACAGTCTAGTTTCTGCGATATGACGTGCTGAACGAATATCACCATTCGAAAGATACCATGCAGTAGAAATCAAAAAATGACCAGTTCCCATTGCAGGATCACAAATATATGGTGCTTTTTTTCCTCTTGCAGGTTTAGGGATAACAAGTTTTATAATCTTATCAACAATTATCTGTGGGGTAAAAAAGACACCGTTATCTCGTCTTTTTATTCGCAATTTACGTTTTTCTTGCTCAATAAATTTAGTGGGAATTGGTACTTCAATAAGTGTTTGATAAGTATCACTAAGAATTCTAACCGGCAGTTCTCCTTTAATCTCACTTAATAATATCCAAACTTGAGAGAGGGCATTCTCTGAGACAAATTCATTTAATGGCCACAATCCGGTAAGTCCGGTTTCTTTTTCAAAAGTTGCTCCACTTCGCCGCTCTGCAAAAAGGGCAAAGACATCAGCAAGGTCAGCCCACCTCACTAACGGAAGAGACGATAACCACTTTAATCTTTCAGCCAATTCTTCACCCAAAATATTTTTTTGGGTAGCAATCCGCAAGGCAAGTAAGTCAAGAATCAAAGTTCGTGCCGACACATCAAGCTTTCGCAACGGGGCACCAGACTCCTTTGCCGCAAGTGTGATGACCTCGTATGCGTTAACACATCGGCCTAGAACATCATTCTCATCATACATACAATATTACCTTTATTGTGCTACTTAAAACTTAATCCCATAGACTTTGTTCTGCCAATTTCTTCAAAGCCACTTTTTTGATAAAGCCTAACAGCCGGTGTATTATCTTCATAAACATGAAGCTCGATAGCGTCTGCATTTAAGCTTCTTAAATACTTTCTAATTTCTCGAAAATGAATGGTGGCAAGACCATTGCCTCTCAATTCTTCATTGGTATTCACGCCAAAAACTGCAAATATATTTTTTCCCTCAAATGCTGACAAGTGAGGCATAAAAGCAAATATTGCCCTAGTCAAAATTTCAGATGATCCTGCGTCCGCCAAGGTGCTATCAAATAATTCCCATCCTCTAAATACAAAATCCAGCCAAGTATCTTTTCCCTTTCTACTCGTCACTGAATAATGCAAGGTTGATAATTTATTTATTTCATCGGTTGACATTTCAGGTAATGGCATTGATAAATCTGCTCTCATAATAAGACTGGTTCTACCACGCTTAAATCCGCATTTTTTCAACAATCCAACAAATGCCTTATTACTAAATTCAGGACCAGAACGTTCAGAGCCATCAAGCAAGGTTGAATAGCAAGGAGAATACGGATATGTCCCCCCCCCATCAATAAAAAATACACTCTCACGACGAAGAGCCTTGATTGATTCATTAATTAAGGACAATCCTATACCTCTTTTCCGATGATTAGGATGCACCCCTATCATTTCAATTGAGCCGGCAAAGTTTTCGCCACTTCCTCTCGCCAATGATGAATGACAAATGCCAATTATTTCGCTGCTTGCTTGTGCGACGAGAAAGAGATTGGGTTTATATGCCCTAGATTTTAAAACATGCTCTTCAAATTGACGTGTCGTTACGGGATGAAAACCATGTACTCCAATCATTGTCATGTTGTAAAGATTAACCGTTTTTATGAGGTCCGATGCCAACAAGCCGTGCCGAAATGAACGAATGGTATATTTGCTCATATTTATTTTACCTTATTTTTGGTCTTTTTTGATTTTATTTTTTTACTGTTAACCTTACCAATTTTATTTGGTTGACAATTATATGAGCATTTTTTTTTCGCATCTTTCTCTGCTGTGCAAAACTCTCTTGCCGGACAAGTCCATGCCGGTGTATCTTTCGTTATTTGTTTTTTTCTATTTTTCATTCTTTTGTCAATAAAGACAAGCTCAGGAGGAGTGATTGTTACCAATGTCGATGGTGGCACACTTTCACTAAGCATTGCATTACCGCCAATAGTACAGCCCTTACCAATCGTTGTCTGACCACCAACAATAGTTGCCCCCGGATAGATAACCACATCATCTTCAATGGTTGGGTGGCGTTTCACACCATGCAACTCTTGTCCCTTTGATGCACCTAATGCACCAAGAGTAACGCCATGGTAAATACATACATTCTTACCAATAATTGTAGTCTCACCAATTACAACGCCAGTGCCATGATCAATGAAAAAGTTTTTCCCAATTTGTGCTCCGGGGTGAATGTCAATGCCGGTATTGGCATGGGCAAATTCATTTATCATTCGTGGAATCAATGGGACCTTCGTCAAATATAATTCATGGGCAAGACGATGCATTGCAATCGCTTTGATTCCAGGATATGACAAAATTATTTCATCAAAGCTACTCGCTGCCGGATCGTGTTCAAAAGCTGCCGACACATCGGTTTTTAAGATTTCTCTAATTTCAGGAATCTTGGAAATGAGGTGCATTGCCGCATTTTCCGCAACCATTCTGCAATCACAACTTCCACAATTTGTTAATTTACATTGATAGTGAAATGCAGTTTCTATTTCCAGAGAAAGGTGAGAAAAAATATCATAAACCAAATCGCCAATAACATGATTAATATTAATATGACTAACCGGGCGAGAATCCGTAAAGCCTGGAAACAAAATAAACATAAGACTATCTAAACATTCAAAAATTACATTCTGATCGGGAATAGCAAGTCCTTCGAGATGATTAATCCCCTTGTCATCCTCATAGGTACTTGCTACTTTTTCAACAATTCCCAATAATTTTTTTTTAGTTAAAACGCCTTTAGCCATTTATTTCTCCATAATTTATCATAATATTTTATTCATTTAATTATTATATAAATTGCAGCAATTATAACAATAATATATATTATTATTTGCAAGATAGATAGATACAGGGTAAAATATATATAAGACATAAAGAAAGGAGTTACAAATGGAAATAACATTGAGCTTGGGGAAAGATTTTCCACAAATTGATGGAAGCAATTCAGATGAATTCGCCGCAGAAATAATAAAGATTGAGGACGCAGATATAAAAGAAGTAATCTTAGACTTCGAAGGCACCGAATACATCAATTCAATGGCGATGGGAACCATTTTTGCAACTTATCAAAAGCTAAAAGATCAAGACCGAAAATTAAGCATTATAAATGTAAATGACAAAATCAAAAGACTTCTGAAGGTAGCAAATTTAACATCAGTGTTTGGCATTGACAATTAAAAATTAAAAATTAAAAATGATGGTGACGCTTTGCGTCGTGTTGATTCGCAATGAGTATTATCACTCATCCTTATTCCGAGGGAAATGCAAAGTTTCTTTGCTTGTTACTCATCCTTACTATTTACTCTTCTTGTTTTTTTAAAGCCGTTTGAAGTTTAGGTGTAATTTATCCTAAATTTCGCTTCTAAATATTTTTTTTAGGTATTTGACAATTTATATATTTACTATTATAAATACATAATATTAATTTTTTATAAACCATATTAAGAAATGGAAGAGACAAAATGGCTGAGAAAAAGAAAATTGTTATTGTTGGTGCTAGCTACAGAGCTATGCATGGTTTTCTGAATAATATTCGTGATAGCTATAGCAATGAATATGATGTTGTGGGAATACATGATTTAACCATCGAAAAGGTTGAGGATTTAAACGAATGCTTTAAGAGTAATTATAAAGCATATGATGATTTTGAAAAAATGATGGAAGAGAATAAGCCAGATATTGCTGTTATTGCAAATATAGATTGTGTGCATATTGATTATTTGGAAAAAATAATGGCTGCCGGAGTTACTACCGTGGTTGAAAAACCATTGTGCATTGATGCTGAACAATGTAAAAGAGTGCGAAAAGCAACGGAGTTAAACCCATCAGTAGAAGCAGTTACTGCTCACAACTTGCGATATCACCCTGCATCTTTAAAAATCAAAGAAGTTCTTGATTCTGGAAGGATAGGAAATATCTTATCTATTCAATTTGTAGAGTCTCTTGATATCGACCATGGCACCAGCTACTTTCATCGCTGGAATAGAGCAATGAAAAATAGTGGTGGACTACTTATCCATAAATCATCGCATCATTTTGATTTGTTAAATTGGTTTACCGGTTCATATGCTGATGAGGTTTTTGCACACGGCAAACTATTATCCTATGGTGCAGAAAATTGCAAATTCAAAGTAGGTGAAATGGCTGAGACATGCCATGAATGCAAAAAAACAAAAGAAGAATGTGCGCACCGTCTTGATTTGAGCGGACCTCGGCTTGAAATGCACAAGAGTAATTTAAAGGCAGGACTATATACCCCTGATTTGTGTGTATACTCACCAGAAATTGACATTGTCGACCATGCATGTGTTGGCATTACCTATAAAAATGGAGTTCACGCAAATTACACAATGTGTGCTCATTCATCGGTAGAGTCAATGAAAATCGAAATTGAAGGAACTGTTGCTAGACTCGAATACGAGATTATCTACAGCACTGCCCCTGATGTCAAAAAGAGTGATGGAGAGGTAAGTACTCACCAACAACACCTTAGAGTCATTGAATTCAATAAACCAATTGAAGAAATAGAAATCCCTCCAGTAAAAGGTAGCCATGGCGGAGCAGACCTTTTAATGTGTAAAGATTTATTCGGTGGTGAAAAAAGCGATGCAAAAGCAACCTTAGAAGATGGTCTCCAAGCTGTCCTCGTTGGTATCGCAGCAAACGAATCAATAAAGACAGGTAAAGCAATCAATATCGCAGAATTAGAAAACGCATAACAATCATAAATTGTAGCCAACTGCGAAATTTAGAATCATTCCTCATCCGGCGTCATAATAATATGCGCCGGATATTTTTGAGGATTGACAAGGTATTCGACAATCCGATTTCTCCCTAACACCATTTCTTGCTTAGCTTTAATATCAGAAATTGAACAATATTCAAAACCAACAACGTGCTCTTCATTTGGGTCAACTCTTGCCTCTCCTGAAAGTAATTTTACCGCAAAAAAAGTTGCATGAAGATTTAGCTCCCATTCAGGCTTAAATCGTTCAATAACTCCAACGAAAGTAACAACCTCAATTTCAATGCCAACCTCTTCTCTAAATTCCCTCACCACGCAAATTTCAGGGTTTTCGCCATCTTCAATCCCGCCTCCAGGAAGCCCCCACATAATACATCTTTCCGCATAATCATTGGCAACTAGCAAAACCTTGCCTTCACTATTTAGCAAAAAACCGAAAGATGCCTTAGTCACCGGTACTTCAAATTGTTTTTTCATAATTTTCCTAAAAATCTACAAAGCTAAATAATATTTATTAACCATTTCCAGACCGGCATAAATTTAATATCAAAACCGCCCCTTGTTTTTTCTTGATTTTAGACCAAGATTAACCCTTAATCAAGATTGTAGCATTCAATCACCTCTATCAAATCATTTATTTCATCATTCTTATTGTCTTCATTTAAATTATTGAACACGAAATACATTCTACAAACCTACATCAAAAATAAAAGTTTTTCTCAGTAAGCTACTGAAAAATTTAGGTTAAAATGTCTAAAATGTTAAATTTTTCAAAAAACCACTTGAGCCGGAAGACAAAAATCCATAAAGTAGTGAATAGTAACGCAAAATATCGAAAAGTATAGCAATATAGCACAAGGTTCAAGAATGATTCAGCCAGAAAACAACAATTTAGCTTATTTTTATGGTAGAAGTAACCATAAACTGAATGCGAAAAGCCAAGTTGCTATCCCCTCAAGGTTTAGGGCAATGATTTCAGAGGAAGATCTAAAGCAGGGATTGGTGCTAATCAGAGGCGAAGGAAAATGTATCTATTGCTACACCCATAGCCAATTTAGAAAAATTGTCGATGAAGTTATGACAAATGATGAGACTCGTGATGATGCCGAATTTTTACGAAACTTTTTTGAAGAGACCTTTGCGGTTGACCTTGACTCACAAGGTAGAGTTGTGCTTCCTGTCGATTTGAGAAATCAAGCAGATATGACCAGCAAAGAAATCGTATTTATTGGTCACAATGATAGAATTGAGATATGGGATGCAGAGATTAGAAACACCAATAAAGAAAAATCAAAAACAAACTTTGATAAAAAACGAAGCATAACTGCACGAAAGATATTTGGTCCTTAAAAAATCATATAATTGTTAACTATAAATTTGTCCATTTTTAAAGAAAGAGAGGGAATACATGGGGGGTTCTTTGGGGGTAATAGATAGGGAAAAAATTGAGGTTGAAATAATAAACGAAGTACAGAACCAATTAGAAAAAAAATCAAAAATAGACAATCTAATGAAAGAAACTCTAAGATTAAGACTGAAGAAAATAAAAATGCTTGGGGGAGCATTTGCATCAATTGAGTTTTCGGAACATATAACTACACTGTTTCAATAAAGTAACAAAAGCATCCTGCTTTTGAACCTAAACTCCGCAGTAATGCGGAATTTAGGTTAAATTATCATCTTTTCGAAAAATTTAATGCTTTGTTTTGTATACCCAAAAGCTGGAAGCTTTTGTTACTTTATCATTTCAAAAGCTGGAAGCTTTTGTTACTTTACCATTCAAAAGCTGGAAGCTTTTGTTACTTTTATCTTTCCTGGGAGGCGTTTTAGTCTTTCTACATCTGCTGCCATCAATTCTGCCTTAACAATAACATTTTCTCCGACATACTCAATACTGGCTATGCTTCCAAATTCATTTATCATTGCCAAGCGATGACCATCACCACAATGTAATCTTAGTTCTACATTTATTCGATCAGAATTACTAACCGCCTGATTTCGTAAATAAGCAATAAGCTCATCAATTCCTTCACCGGTGATTGCCGACACCACAATATTTGGCTGATATTTTTCCTTAAGCATTTCAAACAAAGGGTAATCCTCTACTAAATCACATTTATTCAATACATAGAGATGGTCTCGTCCTCCGCAATCGATAGAAGATAAGGTATAATTTACAGCCCTAATATATTCAACAGCTAATGGACTACTAACATCAACAACGTGTAGTAATAATTTTGCCCTCACAGTCTCCTCTAAGGTTGCATGAAAACTCGCAACCAAATGATGAGGAAGCCTCCGTAGAAAACCAACAGTATCAGACAGAACAATATTTACCCCACCCTCCAATTCTAGGTTTCTTGTAAGAGTATCTAAGGTTGCAAACAACTTATCTTCAACCAAGGTTCCGGCAGACGTAAGTTTGTTCATAATCGTACTCTTTCCGGCATTTGTATACCCCACCAAAGACACCGTATATTCTGCATTCCTGGCATCAACCTCCTGCTCTTTTCGTCTTTCAATTGAAGCTAGTTCACGTTTCAATTTACTGATACGTGTGCGGATAAGCCGCCTATCTGTCTCAATCTGGGTTTCTCCCGGACCTCTAGTCCCAATCCCCCCACCAAGCCTTTCAAGGTGTGTCCACTTTCGTCCTAGCCGTGGCATCTCATATTGGAGTTGAGCAAGACTAACTTGCAATACTGCCTGATGACTCCTTGCTCTAGTTGCAAAAATATCAAGAATCAATTCACTCCTATCAATAACCTTGGTACAAACAGCTTCCTCGAGATGCTTAAGCTGTCGAGGACTTAAATCGCTATCAATCACCACAGTATGAGGTTTAACTTCATTAACCAATTCAACCAGCTCAGCGAGTTTTCCCTTACCAAGATAGGTTCTACTGTGGGTAGTATTTCGTTTTTGCCAAATTCTGCCAACCACTTCAGCACCAGCAGCTTCCACTAATTCAGCTAGCTCCTGCAATGGCTCCTCACCAACCCCCAGCACTCGATATGTTATAACACCAACAAGAACATGCCTCTCACGATCAGGAGTCAGCAAGATAGCTCTCTTACCTGATTCTTCAGCAGTAATTTCATCTATTGCAAACATTTCATTTGAAGATTCCTCCATCTTCTTAGAGCTGTCAGCAACATCAATATCTATTATTTTTTCGTTATCATCAATCATTTCGTTTTAAACTCTATCTTGTCAAAATAAATTTTTCCCTTTTTCGTACCATTATATATAAGGAAAAATAACGCCCTTGTTTTCTCGAGACCTGCTACCATACCTCCATATTGCCATTTTGTCCTCTTTGCCTTCCAGATTCGTTTGGTTAAATCAATCGTTACTCCTATTGTCCATTTTTTGGCAGGTATCTTTATCATCTTACTCTCAAACCACTCATACCCCACACCAGTAGTAACAACCACAGCAAGGTTAATTGAGTTTCTTGCCGGATTATAAACATCAAAACAAATTAAAGGTGTTTTACTTGTATCTCTTCCTATCGTCAATTGAATTGGTGCTTTACGATCATTTTCCGTCAATACCTTCCCTCTTGCACTTTTATTACTATACTCAACCGCAAGCACTCTATTCTTTTTATTCGCAATTCTTGGATGAGAGATTTTTGACATATTTCCCCATCTAGGTGCCTGCCAAGATTCAATTTCAAGACCTTCGTCAGTGTCTTCCTCATTATTTTTGCTTTTATCCAACCCTTGTTCTTTAATTATTTTCTCCACCTTGCCTAACTCAGCCAAACACTTCTTCTTCAATTCATTATCTTTGCCCATGGATAAATATTTTTTATAATGCTCTCTCGCAGAAATATACTTTGGTCTATTAATACCAACAAAAGATTTTGCAAGATAAAATTCAATTTCAGCAGGAATATTTTTTCTCCCAAGGCAAAACAAAAAGCGAGATATTGATCTCTTAAAAAACTTCTTATTAAAACACCACATTCCAAGTTCAAAATGTTTTAGAAAATCATCATTTTTCAAAGAGTCAAGTCTTGATTCATAATCATAATCAATCCTAAGTATTGAATCAACAGGTACCACCAGGCTAGAGCTTCCTTCATCTTGGAAAATCAGTCGGATTTTTTTTGATTTTTTATCAGAAGGAACTACTTTACATTCAAGACGTTTTCCACTTTTAAATATAACGGTATCAGCAAAAATTGCTGAAGAAACAAAAATGATAACCACAAACATCCAAATATTAATCTTAAACATTTTTAGCTCCAAACTCTAATAAAACAAACAACTTAAGATTTCGTAAACTAATCACTATACGTCACAATAGATTCAACTACAGCCATGGCGGATCAACCGGATCTGCTAAATAGTCAAGCATATCGGTCACCATCGTCCACACATCTTCTACGGAAATATCTCTAACGCACCTGCCACCCTCCAAACAAGTTTGCTTAGACATCCCCAACATAGATACACAAGGACTACATATCGTAGGATGATAAACAACAGCATGCTCCTCAGCATCTCTCCTTCCGGCACGAGCAGGACTCTCAGGTCCGAAAATAGAAACTGTCGGCACACTTAAAGCAGCGGCAAGGTGAAGCAACCCCGAATCATTGGTTATCAATAAATGTATTCTTTTTAGAAATGCTATCATTTGTCCTAAATCAAGCATTCCTGCCAAATTAATTCCCGGGGTATCCATTAGAGAAATTGCTCTTGAAACATATCTTTCGTCTGCTTCGCCACCAAAAAAGACAGTTCTAAACTCTTCGTGAGACTCAATCATTTGAGCAAGAATAGCAAATTTTTCTAGAGGCCACCTTCGTTCTTCTGAAAATCCTCCGGCATTAATATTTATTCCAATCAAAAGAGTATGCTCTTTGACTTCACAATTACTCAGTAACTCGGCACAAAAAACATTATCTTGACTACTTATTACCGGGGTAATAAGTCCCGGACTAATCTCACTCCCACCGGCAACAATGGCACAATCATAAATAAGATCCTCGACATGACTATTTTCAAGATACGGAGATTCAACAGTATAAATACTATCATGGGCTTGTTGCTTACCCATCCCAACGGTGCATTTTGCTCCGCACTTAGCCGCAATAGATGCTGAGATATTGCTAAGCCCATCGAAATTTATAGCTAAATCAAACATCCTCTCATTAAGACTCAAACATAGTTTAGCAACTGCTGAGTTAATATTTTCCTCACGATGGCACGAAAATATTACTTCGGAATCATACAGTCCTGCGCCTTTGTAAATATATGAACATTCTCTTGTTGTCACTAAAGTTATATGAGCATTGTGGTAAGCAAGTCTAATACTTTTTAGCGACCTGCCAGCAAGAACCAAATTGCCAATCCCCCATAATTTTACAATAAGTATTCTCGCAGGGGGTTGTTCAGGCAAACATTTAACAGGCTTATTCTTGGTTAAAAGCCTTGTAATTCTCCCCTTTAATTTACGAATTGCTTTCTTACCTTGGCACAGAAAGCCACCACACTGCCGATCCAATTTATATAAGTCATAATAATTCATCAGTTATCAATAACTTTCTGTGAGATTTGGCAAGAGTTTGAAAATAACAAAACAAACATCGAATACATACACTTTACGGTTACCAACAATACACGCTATCCACAGCATCCCTTTTATCCCAAAGCGTTAAACACGAAATAACCGCAAAAAGAGTTTAGTTTTTCAACAAGCCTTTTATCTCTTCAAGTTTTTGTTGCAAAATTTCTTCCGTTTTTGCTTCCACATTAAGACGCAAGACTGGCTCGGTATTACTTGGTCTAACATTACACCACCAATCATCATATCTGCTAGTAAGTCCGTCAAGTTCATACTGTTCTGCATCGGAATAATTGTCTTTAATTGCCTGAATCTTGGCATCCTTGTCATCAACTTCAAAATTTATCTCACCGGAAGCAAAATATTTACGAAGAGGAGCAACAATTTCTGAACAAGTTTTGTCATCCTTTGACAATAATTGCATAACTTGCATCGCTGCCATTTCAGCATTGTCAGTAGTAAAAATATCTCTAAAATAAAAGTGCCCTGAAAGTTCACCGGCAAAAATACTATCAACCTCTCTCATTGTTGCTTTAATAAAACTATGCCCAACTCTACTCTCAAGAGGTTTTCCGCCAAGCCGCTCTATCTCTTCCTTAACCACCCAAGAACTTCTCAAGTCATAAACAATGGTTGCTCCAGGCTCACGTTCAAGCATTTCTCCAGCAAGCAAAGCGGTAATAAAGTCGCAAGCAACAATCTGCCCTTTTTCATCACAATACATTGCTCGATCTCCATCGCCATCAAAGGCAATCCCAAGATCTGCGCCTGTTTCCTTAACCTTATCAACCAAATCCTGCATATTTTCAGGTTTTAGAGGATTTGCTTCATGATTAGGAAAAGTGCCATCCGGCTCGAAATACATCGGAATTAATTCAACCGGTAGCTTATCAAACAAAGCTGGTAAAAATGCTCCCATTACGCCATTGCCAGTATCAACAACTACGGTTAAAGGTTTAATCCCATCAGCAAATTTGAGAATTTGTGCTCGATAGTCTTGCCCAATTTCACGTTCTTCAATCATTCCCTTTTGACCTTTGGTTTCAAGTGAATCACTAACTACCAATTTTTCAACTTCATCAAGCCCGGTATCGTATGCGACAGGAACCGCATCTGCTTTACAAAACTTAAAGCCATTATATCCAGCTGGATTATGACTAGCAGTAACCATAATGCCAGCTCCTGCTTTCCAATGTCCTACGGCAAAATATAACATTGGAGTTGAACACATTCCAATATCTATAACATCGGCTCCGGCATCAGTTATTCCACGAGCGAGGGCATCAGATATTGCAAT
>CAMZKK010000120.1 GCA_947311175.1 uncultured Planctomycetota bacterium
CATTGGGCTACCCATCCGGCAACGGTGGGTTTGATTATATCTCGTTTGACAGGAATAAAGATGAGCCTGACCGGTCATGCCCATGATATATATGTAAACACTACCGGCTTGGCTCATAAACTTAGACAAGCTGAATTTGTGCTTACCTGCACGGCTGATAATAAAAAATATATGAAGGAACTGGTCCCTGATTTATCTGATGAAAAAATTATTGTTAGTTATCATGGGCTTGATGTCGTGAATAAATATATCCCGAATAAATCACTAAAAGGAGAAGCCTTTAAGATTGTATCTGTTGGCTCATGTCTTCCCTGCAAGGGATATGATAAACTATTAGAGGCATTTAAGTTTTTTGTTGAAAAATATAAAAATGCAGAATTAGTAATTGTTGGCGGTGGACCACTGTTGAATGAACACAAGAAATATGCAATTAAACTTGGCATTGATGATAAGGTAAACTTTGTTGGTTTTGTGAAACAAGAAGATATGCCATCATTTTATCAAAGTGCAGATTGTTTTGTCCTCGCTGCAATTAGTGAAATCCATTGGGGAATCCCAAATGTCATTGTTGAGGCAATGGCTTGTGAATTACCGATTATTGCAACTGAATTACCGGCACTAAATGAAGTGATTAAAGACAGCGATGCCGGTTATTTGATTGCTGTCCCTGAGCCAGAGGTTATTTGTGAATGTCTGTTGAAGTTTACCAACAATCCTGAGCTTGGAAATAAAATGGGGCAGATTGGCAGAAAAAGAGTCTGCTCTATGTTTGACCTTGAAAAAAATGCTCATGAGGTTGCGGCGTTATTTGGTAAATAATATTTTGATTGTTGATAATAATAAAAGACTTAATACAAAAGATACAATTAATGATAAATGATAAATCAAGATTAAAGATTATGCATGTCATCTGGGGGTTATCCTCCGGCGGGGCAGAGCGACAAGTTGTAACAATTGCGACTTCGCAAGCAAAACAACATAGTGTAATTGTGTGTTGCTTTGAAGGTGGTGGGGAGTTGATTGTTGAACTTGAGGATGCTGGTATTGAGGTTATTGTCTTAAATAAAAAAGTCGGTTTTGATTTGGCTGCATTGTTGAATCTGAAAAAAATCTTATCAACTCGGGAAATTGATTTGGTTCATTCTCATATTTGGAGTGCGAATCTTTGGACTCGGCTTGCGGCAATTCTTGCTCGAACTAAATATGTGGTTATTCACGAGCATAGTATGTTTGCGATGGAGAAAAAATATCGGCAAGTTGCGGACTATTTTTTGTCGTGGTTTACTGATGCAGTTATTTGTGTTAGTAGTCAGATTTTGTATGCAACTACTCATTCTTCACGAATTAGCATGACAAAAACTATTCTTATTCGTAATGGGATTGAGCTTTCAAAATTCAATCAAAGTGCGGAAGACAGAGTCTTGGCAATGGTTAATCGCAGTAAGCAGAATTTACCGCCAAAGGTTGTAATCGTTGGGTCTTTAGAGCCAAGAAAGAATCATAAATCATTTATCAGGGCAGCGTGTTTTCTTCTCGAAGAAGGGATTGATGCCGAATTTTTGATTATCGGCGATGGTCCTTTACGAAGTGAATTAGAGGAAATGGTAAAGGGGATTGGTAAAGAAAAATATATAAAATTTATCGGTAATCAAAAATCTGTCTTTCCTTTTTTGATTGATGCCTCAGTCTACGTTTCCTCTTCTTTTACTGAAGGTATTAGTATTGCAATGCTTGAGGCAATTGCCGCACGAGTGCCGGTTGTTGCTACTGCGGTGGGTGGTAATAATGAAATTGCTCGTTCTGGCAATAATTTATTATTGGTTAGCCCTGAAGATACCGAGGCATTGGCAAAAGGGATTGAGGCATTATTGGATTGTCGGGGTGCTGGCAATGTCTTGGCTGAAAATGCCTATCGAGATATTTACTCACGATTTAATAAAGATAATATGAATCGAAGAATTGATTTGCTGTATGAAAACCTAAGCACCAAAAGACAAAGAACAATTCGCTGGCACGCCAAACGAATTGCTCGTTGGGGGTTTAGTAGGCTACCAATATTTTTTAAAATATTTAAAAATATTTCACTGCCGGCAGGGACGATTCAAATTCTTATGTATCATCGAATAAGAGAAGGGGCTGTTGATGACAGGTTAAGTGTCTCAACTACTGAATTTACTCGGCAATTAGCAATTATTGAAGATAATCATATTCCAATAATGTCGTTAAGCTCTGCCTTGTCGGCACAAGCTGAAAACAAACTTCCTTTTGGGGCAATTGTTATCAGTTTTGATGATGGGTATTCAGATATGCTAACAGATGCCTTGCCGATTTTAAATGAATTTAATGCGGTTGGGACTTTATATCTCCCTGCCGAATTGATAGAATCTAAAAAGATGATTAAACGTTATCAAGGTGATGGCGTTAGTAGGTTGTTGACTTGGAGAGAATGTGAATCCTTGCTTGCTAAAGGTTGGGAAATCGGCTCACACAGTCTTACTCATCCTAATTTTAATGAGATTAGCGAGGAAGAATTAACCTCAGAGATACAGGATTCTAAGAGGATGATTGAAGAAAAACTCAAGATTGAGGTTAGGAGTTTTGCTTATCCGTCAGGTTTTATTACTTCAAAATCACAGTTGTTGGTTGATAAGGAGTATGATTCGGCAGCAACTGTTTGGCCTGGAGTAAATTATGCGTCATCAAATAAAACACTTTTGTCAAGGATAGAGATTAGTGGAGAAGACACCCTTGCTGATTTTGTTTGTAAGTTAAAGGGTGGTTTTGTAAAATATCAACGCTTTCGATTGAAAGACACAGCATGTAACCCAAATAGGATTGGTGATTATTGTGAATAAAGGGATAACTGTCTTAATGTATCACGCTTTGTCGAAAGATGGGGTTTTTGATTTGTCCAAGATGAATCCGGCTGATAGGGATTATGCCCTTAGCTCAGAGGTATTTTATAAACAACTAAAGGTATTAGATGCAAATATTACTGCGGTATCTGTCCCTGCACCGCTAACGGCTCCGGTTGAAGCGATGTCTTTGGCAAATGCAGCCCTTTCTGCCTATGACGGCGGAGTGCTTCTTACCTTTGATGATTCTTGGGAAAGCCATTTTACCGTTGCATTGCCGATGTTGAGTGAATTTAAATTTAAGGCAATGTTTTTTCTTACCCTCAATCAAATAGGCAAATCAAATATGCTTAGTAAAAGTCAGGTTCGGTCTCTTGCA
>CAMZKK010000121.1 GCA_947311175.1 uncultured Planctomycetota bacterium
CTAATAATCTGAAATGGCAAAACCATATCATCAACCACCGTATCCTCAGGCAATCCTGTCCATAAAGATTTTCGAAAAACAAACAAGGCACCGGTTGCCCCGACAGTTGAATGCACGCCTGATTCACAAATTCTAATAAACTTTTCATACCTCCAATAAAATCCAACTCCTTTGCCGATTCCATTCTTGCTATCGCTTTCTAAAATCAATTCACCACTTACTCCACCAACATTTTCATCGGCAAAATTTGATACCAGATTACGAATTGCTTTTTTGTCAATCATCTGTCTTGCATCTGCTAATACCACAATATCGGTTTTACATTTTGGCACTTCAATATTAAGGATATTCGCTTTACCCATTCGAATATTATGAGAATGAACAACTACCCCCTGCTGTTTAAACCCTTCTGCTATTTCTGCCGTTTTATCGGTTGACCCGTCACTTGCAACAACAATGTTAATTTTATCATGAGGATAATCAAGGGCAAGAAGGTTGTTAATCTTTTCACCAATCACTCCCTCTTCATTATGGGCAGCAATAAGGATTGTCACATGCGGAGTTATATCTTTTTTATTTACCGGCTTGTAAAAAATTCTCTCCAAAATAAATATTATTGCAGGATAAAGAAGGTAGGTATAAACAAGAATTCCACCGGAGATTAATATTAGATAAAAATAAATTAACATGTTTTTATCCATCTTGTCTCGTTCCTTCCGTTCCCTCCATAGTAAGCACAACCATAATTGTTGATATTATTATCTTGAGGTCTAACCACAGAGAAAAATTTCTTACATAATAAAGATTGAGTAAACTCTTTTCCTTAAAACCTATCTCATCTCTGCCCGATACTTGAGCAAGACCGGTAAGCCCTGGTTTTACATTAAGACTTATTTTTTTCCCAATCTTCAAATCTATTAGCGACATAAGGGATAACTGCCCTTGGTCCGACAATACTCATATCTCCCTTCAATACATTCCACAATTGCGGTAATTCGTCAATGCTGGATTTCCTCAAAAATTTTCCAACCTTGGTTATTCGTAAATCATTATCTTCTGTAAGAACCCCACCTTTTTGCGCTGCATCAATAACCATTGTTCGCAATTTAAATAGTTTAAAAATCTTACCATTAACTCCTACCCTGTCTTGCGTAAATATCGGAAAGCCCTTAGAGTCAATGACAATTGCAATACATGCCGGAATAATAAAAATTGGAGTAGTAATCAACAACACTACTGAAGAAATCACAACATCCATAATTCTTTTACCAACCAAAGGATAACCAACTATCTGTGGGTTATTTGCTTCAAATAAAGGGATTTTTTTTCGAAAAGTTGGTCTTGCCGCAGATAAAAAGGTTTCATAAATATCTGACACAACCCACACCTGCACCTGATATTCCATCGCAATTGTCATAATATCCAAGATTTCAGATTTTCCATATTGGCTTGCCACCAACACCAATTCATCAATCTCATAGTTATTAAATATATCTGTCAAATCTTGAGTATTACCGATTATATCGACAGAAATTTCTTTTAAAAATTTATCGCTACTATGCAAGACACCAACGACATTATAGCAAGGACAATGATTACCTTTCAATCGAGCAATATCACTATTTTCAAGATATCCTGCAATTAAAAGATTTTGCGGAACATTACTCCATCCGATAAATTTATTTTCTAATTTATTGGCAAAAAATCTCCAAAATGCAATCAAGAGTGGAGTGACCGATAATGCAAAAACCAATACCAAAAACGAAAATCCCCAAACCAATTGTTTGAAATCTTTAATATTAATATCTCCGTTATCATAACTGTCAATACCGGTTATTTGTGCCCTGAAAATATAAGTGATAATTAAAATCAAGATAATTGCGGTCAAGGTGCCGGTAAAAGATTTTTCAAGTGAGCGCACCAATAATCGATAAGGATCTCTTCGATATAATCCTGAAAAATAAAATGAAAAAGGTGAAACGATTAGTGGCAACCAAAAAATATCTTTAAATACTTTTAAAAAATTACCTTTGATAATTGAGTTGCCCCACAATAAATCAAAAAAAACATAACCTAAAATTATGGTAAGAATAAAGACAAAGACATCAATCAAGATTGAGGCAAAAATAGCTTTTTTTTGAGCTGAACTAGGAATGATATATTTTCTATGCATAATCCTCTTTCTTAACAAATGCTCTAAATCTATCGTAATTACGGTTGCCAATAATTGCTCGTAATCCACCGAGGCAATTATAAATTAACCGACGGCGATGACAAAACTTTTTGGTATTATTTAAGGCTTCATAAAAATCATCATCACTCACTTTCTCGGTAATTGGGATTCGAGGAATTATTCCGTCCTCACCCTTCCAGCTATCGGGACACGAGCCAAAAATATGGGTATATCCCTCACCTTTGGCAATCTTTTCCAATTCATAATGCCCCCTTCCCCCTGGTAAAGCAAGGGTATGAACATCAAAACCGGTAATGTCTGATAATTCTTTTTTACTATCCGCCAATTCATTACGGAGTGTATATAAATTCATTTCATCAAAATATTTATGATTTACCCCATGTGAGCCAATAATTGCTCCTTGTTCTGCAAGAGACCGAACCTGACTTTTACTAAGCATATTTGGTTTGCCTATTTGATTGAGGGCAAGAAAAAACATTGCCTTAAATTTAAATTCACTCAACA
>CAMZKK010000122.1 GCA_947311175.1 uncultured Planctomycetota bacterium
GGTGGTGAGGATGAATGTTCTAAATCTTCCCTTTTCTTTATCTACAGATTTGATATAGTTTTTTTCTAAAAATACTGAAAAATACTCTTGAGTTACATCATTGGCTGAGTCTTCATTGAGTCCTCTTCTTCGGAGATAATTAAAGATTGGTCGCCAATATACCCGACAAAGATGGGCAATGCAATCTTTGTAGTCATCTGAGTTTGGATCTTGAGCGTTGGCTACAATTGTCCACGCAGTAGTTCTAAATTTGCTTGGTGCACTGTCACCGTCAAGATAATTGTCCATTTTGAGTCCTATGTTTAATTAATTCCTACATCATTCACTATCTTACCTTTAACTTCAATGCTTGCAAGTATATATTCCGGGTAAAGGTGAATTCCGGTCTTTATGCATTCCTTAAATAATTTTGTAGCACCTGTTTTGTCTTCTGTCATTAGCTTCAAATACATTGCCAGGAAGTAAAATGCCTTACTTTTCATTACCGGGTCTTTTATATTTTTTAAGATAATGTTTGGCGTGGTAATCCCTTGCCAGCATTTTACGATATTTGTGTATATTGATTGTTTCGGATTATCTTTGTCGTCAGGAATGTATGAAAGTAAATCGTTAGGGTCAGGAATTTTGCCTAACTCGATAAGAGCGATATGTCTAAACATTGCTGCATAAAACTTATCTTTTGTATCTTTGTTTAATGCCTGCTCAAAACAAGTGAGAGCTTTTTGAGGGTTGTTCGATGAGATATAATTCATTCCCATATTTAGAAATAAGCTATAGCTCGTTTTTTTATTAGCCATCTCTCGTGCTTTTTGAAAATTCTCAGCCGAAAGTTTAAATCTAAATTGCCTGAAATAGCACAATCCCATTCTTTCAAATACCTTGTTTGATTTTGGTCTAAGGTCAGATGCCCAATGATAATCTTCTTCTGCTCTTTGCCATTTTTTAAGGAATTCATAAACCGCAGCTCTATTCATATATGTCCAATAATATTCAGGTCGGGCAATTGCGGCTCGATTGAAATCGGATAGAGCTTTGTTGATATCTCTTTTGTTCGGCACTGAATAATAAATCCAACCTCGATTATTTAATGCCCAAACATAATCAGGATTTAAATTTAATGCACTATTGTAGTCTTTGATTGCTCCGTCAATGTCGCCTTCTCGTCGCCTAATATCTCCTCGATTAAGGTACGCAACAATATTGTCTTTGACCGTATCTAGGTATAGGTCGTATTGCTTTAATGCCTTTTGGGGATTATAGAAAGAGGTGTTTCGTTTGCCAAAAATAAATCCTTTTAGATAGTAGATTTCTTTAAAATCCGGACTTCTTGCTTCGATTTTTGAACAAAGCTCAAGTGCTTTTTGCATTTCATTATTGAGAATGTGTAGTCGAGCAAGCCCAAGATTTGAGTATTCACTATTCGGATCAACCTTTTGCATCTCCACAAATTCTTTTTTGGCTGCATTGATGTCTCGAAGTTCAGCAACATCCATCAGAATGATTCCAGCATAATAATGTGCCATTACAAAACTTGGCTTTACAATCAAGGTTTGCCGATAGTCGGCAAGTGCTTCAAGGCTATTTCCCAGTCGAGCGTGAACCTTTGCTCTTTCAAAATAAGCATCGGCAAAACTTGGGTCAATACTGATTGCCTTTGAGAAAAATCTTTTTGCTCCATTTAGTTGTGGTGGAGTGCGGTCAAGAAAGTCTCTGCCTTTTTGGTAAGGGATGATTGCCTTGTTACGAATGGCTGTTGCTTTTCGTTCTTGCTTGAGGATTTTAGCTCTTTGCTTTTCCGCTATTTTCCGTTTTTTATTGATGTCGTGGCTATGCTTGGCAATTGCCGCAATACTTATAACTGCCACAAAGAGAGCGACAATAAGAACACTGATGGTTCGATGTCGCTTGATGGTTTTCCATAATCTATTTATTCTGCCTGCTTCAAAGGCAGTTACCGGGAGACCGTCTAAAAACCGTTGGAGGTCGGCTGATAGGTCTTTGGCAGAGGCGTAGCGTTCTTCTCTATCTTTTGCCATTGCCTTAAGGGTTATCGCTTCAAGTTCGGGCGGGATTGATGAATCTCTTGCGCGAGGTTTAATTAGTTCAAGTTTGTCAAAATCTTTGCAAAAATCTTTGAATGACAGTGAGGATACATCAAACGGACGCTTAAGGGTAAGGATTCGATATAAAAGAACCCCGAGAGAATAGATGTCAGAGCGTTCATCAGGTTTTTTGCGTTTAAATCTTTCCGGAGCAATATAAATAGGGGTTCCGCCAAGAACTTTCTGTTCTTCATCTTTTTTGGTGGCAAAGCCCCAATCAATTACAAAGACTTCTCCGAATTGTCCTAGTTTTACATTTTGAGGCTTTATATCAAGGTGGAGGATGTTTCTCGCATGGGCGTATTCGATGGCGTTACAAACTTGAATAAAGATAGAAAGGAGGCGAATCCTTGAATAATCCAATTCCGAGTTGGTATTAGGTGATTTTGTTTCTGAGTTTTTGTTTTCCATTTCATTTTTTTTGTGCAATAAAATTTCATCTAACGAAACACCTGATAATTTCCTCATAACAAAAAATGGGCATCCGGTTTCATCAAATCCAAGATCGTAGGTTGGTGGAATATTGGGGTGTTCTAGGTGACCTGAAATTTTCGCTTCTTTTTCCAAAAATTCTTCTTTGATTTTGTTTGAGTGTCCTTTTAGCGTTTTGAGGGCAACCACTCTTTCGAGGGTATTGTCTTTTACTGCCAATACCACTCCTTGACCACCTTTGCCTAAAATATCTCTAAATTCATAACGCTCCCCGAAATCACGCATTCGTGGATCATCTTCCTTGAGGGCATCACCAAGAAGGCCGGAAAGGAATTTGTCGGGTAGGACTTCAATTGAGCTTTCTACCGTATCTGAATTAGATGAAAATTCTGTCATACTTTTAATTTACCAAATAGTTTTTTTGTTAACAATATCGCCTCATTAAAATGATTTTTAACAAATTGAAATAAATCATAAAATCTAAAGTTAAATAAATAGAATCGCAAATATCCCCAAATCTGCAATCTCTCTAATTGTTTACGAGTAAGGTTTTCTAATTCTAATGCGTTGCCAAGATATTTGTCATAATCATCCCAGTCGGAGGATAGAAGTTTGTATCCTCCCTTTCCTTCGAGGGCAAGTTTTCTTATTTCTGTTCCCGGGTATGGAACCATTATTCCAATCGAGATAGAGGTGGCGTTTAGTTTTGTCGCAAGGCGAATGGTATCTATTGCTGAAGAATAGTTTTCATTAGGATGACCAAGAATCATTAGAGCAACCGATTCAATGCCGACTTTTCGAGTTAACGAAAAGGCATTTTTGATTTGTTCAATACTTATGCCTTTGCCGATAACTTTTAAAATCTCAGGGTTGCCAGATTCAACGCCAATTGCAACTCGGACACAGCCAGCTTCCTTCATTTTAATCAATAACTTTTCATCTGTTAGGTTTGCCCTTAAGTTTGCTGTCCAGATAAGTCTTTTGTGATACCCCCTCTCAATAAGTAAATCACAAATCTTGAAGGCAATGTCTTTTTTTAAGCCAAAGGTTTCATCTTCAAAATCAAAGGCAACGATTTGAAATTCTTTTACCAGCCAATCAATTTCAGCAATAATATTTTCCGCACTTCGTAATCTCGGAGTTTGCCCCATTACCCTCATACAAAAAAGGCAGTTGTATGGGCATCCTCTTGAACCAAAAACCATATAACTGTGCCGTCGTTTTCTAAATAAATGCCACGCTGGAAAAGGTAAAGAGTCAAGGTCTTCCATAAATGGAAGTTGAGGATTGAGGATGATTTCTGATTTTTTCCGATAAGCAATTCCGGGAATATTTAATAATTCCTTGTTGGATTTTACTCTATTGCAAATTTCTAAAAGAGGTCGCTCACCTTCACTAATTATTCCATAATCAAATGATAGGTATCTTTTTAGAGTTGAAGTTGGCTCTGCCGTTATGTGGCATCCGCCGATAATAATAATGGTTTCCGGTAGCACTGCCTTGATTTTTTCAGCAATCTCTGCCGCATGGGATATTTCGTGAGTTTTTGCCGTAATGCCTAAAATATCAGGCTTGAATTCCACAATATCTTTGACTGTGTCGGCTGGCGTTATATTTTCCATTCTGCCGTCAATGACCAAAATATTGTCAAAACCTTCTCGTTCGAGATATGCAGCTAAGTAGCCCAATCCAAGTGATGGGTAGGCATTTGCATCGTGGGACTGCTTGATTTCTCTTGGTGGCGGTTGCAATAATGTAATTTTTAGTGTCATAACAAATATTAAGTTTAAATTAGTAGCGAAAATAGTTATATATATTATTAAGATTTGCTATCATCAGCACAAGTATTTAACCGTAATGGAGTAAGAAAATGTCGCCCCCTAAAATCTCAGTTATCATGGCTGTGCATAATGAAGAAAATTATGTATTGTCTTCGATTGAGAGTGTGCTTGTGCAGAGTTTTGATAATTTTGAATTTATCATTATTGATGATGCATCTACCGATAATACTCGTCAGTTGTTGGAAGAAATCAATGACGACAGATTTATTTTTATTAAAAATGATAAAAACTTAGGGCTAACAAGTTCTCTAAATCTTGGGATAAAGGCTGCATCAGGTGATTATATCGCTCGAATTGATGCCGATGATTTGTGGCATTCGGAACATTTGAAAAATATCGAATCTATGTTTGATGATAAAGATATTGTTTTGGTGGGGGCAAGCCATCGAGAATTTTTAGAAAATGATTCTTTGTCATGGGAAAATGTTCAGTTTGTTGCCGGTGATTTTCGAGAGATTACAACTAACGATTTACTGAAAAGAAATCTTCTCTGTCATAGTGCTGTAGTATTTAAAAGAGAGATTTCCGGCAATTTGGTTTTATATCGTGAAGAATTTTTGAGAAGTCAGGATTATGAATTGTGGTTACGACTTTCAATGCTTGGTAAAATAATTAAATTGCCTTGCGAGACCTGTCATTATTGTCGAAGGATTAGTGCGTTGTCTTTGACTTCAACTGAAGAACAGTTGCGATTTGCGGTGCTTGCACGGTTGTCTATTGCCGACAAGTTAGATGGGGGGACAGATTTTACCATTCCGCATCTTGGTGCTAAGGATAGAATGTTTATTCGTGAGGAATCGTTAGATATTTTGATTCATTTTGCGAATAAGCTTTTTATTGCCGGTAAGTATTTTTTGGCAATAAGGCTTTTTCTTCGAGCAGGTTTTTTCTTTCCGATAAATATTATAAAAAATGCCTGTGATGTTTTAGTGAGTGAAAAGTGAAATGAATAATCCATTGCTTTCAATTATCTTGCCGGTATATAACTGCGAAAAATATATTTCTGACAGCATCAAAAGTATTTTGGCATCAACTTATAGTGATTTTGAATTGATTGTTATTAGCGATGGTTCTTCTGATGCAAGTAACGAGATTGTTGAATCGTTTACAGACAATAGGATTGTTTTTCTCAAGGGAGAAAGTAATTTCGGATTGGTTAATGCACTTAACAAGGGAATAAAATGTAGTAAGGGGAAATTTATTGCCAGGCAAGATGCTGACGATTTAACGGTTAATACGCGATTAGAGAGGCAAATTTCTTTTCTGAATGAAAATCCGAAAGTTGGGCTTGTCGGCACATCCTATTTCAAGATTGATGAATTTGCAAATGAAATAGTTGTCAGAAATGTTCCGTCGTCTGATAGTGAAATAAGGGATATGCTTAAACGAAATAATTGTTTTTGTCATGGTTCGGTAATGTTTAAAAAAGAATTAA
>CAMZKK010000123.1 GCA_947311175.1 uncultured Planctomycetota bacterium
CAGCAATGTAGATATAATCCTCATGCAGACCGCAAAGGTATGTTCATATAATTCATCCTGAGATTTTGTTGATACATCTGTATGCTTGAGATCCATTTTTTCAATCAATGTGGTATGGATTTGTTTTTTTAATGCGGGAGGAATAATTTTTTCTCTTCTTGGGGTAACGATTACAGTATTGTCTTCTTTTTGCGGAACGATTGATTTATGTTTTTCCTCGATTGGTTGTTTTTTTTCAATAAGCCGTAGGATATAGTCTGCAATCTTGATTGTTTGCCCTGGTTTTACAGGAGTTTCTGCAATGATTTTATTGTTGTCAAGAAGTGTTCCATTCTTGCTGTCGAGGTCAAGAATTAGCCACTCATCACCGACCCGAGAAATTTTACAATGTTTACGACTAACTCCTGTCTGCTCTAGCACGATATCGTTTTCTGGCAGTTTCCCTAAGGTTATAATGCTCCCCTTAATTGGATATTTTTTAGTGCTTCCGGTAAGTAGATTTTGAATAAGTAGGTTCATGAATACAACTCCATTTTTATTGTTTGGTATCTACTTGCTTGTTAACATAAGGAACAACTTCTTTGAGTTCATTCTTTACGATATTGGTTGCGATTGGATTGCCATCTACCTTGTCTTTTTCAAGTGCTACATCGTTCTTGTTGCGCAAGATTAGGCGTAGTCGTCCCTGTTCGTTGGCATTTATTATCCGCATGGAATCTTCCGGCTTTACTTCTAAGGTAACTGTTCGATAATTTCTTGCTCTTTTTCGTGATGACTCTGCAAAGGCTGATTTTTCAGTATTGCGATCAAGAGCAATTACTCTTGCGTTTTGCAAGATGTATAATGTTACAACTCCGTCACTATCGGTATCATCTTTGGTTATTCTTCTTGATAAATCAAAGGTGCCAATTACATCAACTCTGTCTGCTGGTCTAATCAATCCAGCGACGCCAGCGACCATGTCCACGGAAATGGTTATTGCTCTAAATCCCTTGCTTACTACCGAAGTGTTGGTATCCGCTTTGTCATAGGGCGGTTCTAATTTATCGACAGTGATTGGTTGACCGGCATCAATTCGTTCCTTGACAACATATCCACGATAACGGGCCAATTGGTCGGTTGAGATAGAACCGGTAAGTACCATTTCTTGAGGAACCATTTTCTCTTGCAAAATACCTGCTCCTAAGCGAATGACATCATTTTTGCGAAGTGTTTTTTTTGCTACGGCCAAACCAACCGTTTTAAATCTTTGTTTTTGTTTTTGTTTTTCGTTTTCCATCCAAGTGCTGGCTGCCATTGCGGCAACAATACCCATTATTACAGCGATAAAAATTGCTATTTTATTGGTCATTAATTTCTCCTTTTTTTTCTTTAACTTTTTTTTGTCTTCGACTGTAATCCATTTTCTGAACGGAGCTAAAGGCAATCATTTGTACCACCATTGCGGTACCTTTACTTTTTTGCAATGTTTCAAATTCAATAAAACAAATAAAACCATTTTTCTTGAAGGAGAGGCAACTCATACCTGTAGTCTTTTTTAGCATTGCTGCCGAATCCTTGTCTTCGGTCCAACCCTTTTCCATCATTTCTTTTTGATAAAAAGCAACAACCTCTTTTAATGGCTGAAGGCAATGATAGATGAAACTTTTATTTTTTCTACTATTTTTATCGACATAAATGCTTTTCGCCTGTGATATTATCGGCAGAGAGGGGAATGGAGTTTTTGTTTTGTAGAACTCTTTTGATTTTATTTTGTGTTTGTTTTTTGGGGAAAGGTAGATTTTTTTGGCTTTTATCAAGCCAAATGCCAGCAAGAAACTTAGGAGGGAGATTGCGATAAGTTTGAGAAGTTTATTCATTCCAGTCATTACTGTCGTTAAGGACACTCCATGAATTATAGCCTGTTCCTGAATCTCTGTATGTTGTTCCGGCATCCCTCATTTTGAAATTTGTAACAATACTTGGCAATTCATTGATAGCATTGAGGTCAATGTTTGAGTGTCCAAAATTTCCACCATGAGTTCCTCTTGTTTTGTCTGTTCGTGAGGCACTATAACTTTTAATTCCTTCATTTCCATCATGGTCTCTTAAAACAAATTCTTTTCTTGGGTCTTTCTCTCTATGCGCAGATTGATTAGGTGCAATATCGGAGCCAGCTGCCAGTTTTTCATAGTATTGTTTTTTCCCACCATAGGTATAACTAAATTTTGCGGTTGCTTTACTATAGTCAATCCATCCATTCATTGCTGCCGCAATGTCATCTTCTCTATCCGGCATAATGGAAAAATTTTCAAGATAATTTCCAATACCGTTTTTTTCAACAGTGGTGTTGACGGTTACTTCTCCTCCTTTGATAGTTGTGCTTGATCTTGCGTTTGTTCCAATCCTTACAAATCCGGCATGAATGTCATTTTTTGCTCCCGAATCATTGCTATCAGTATATGGTAATATTGGTTCTTGATCTGCATATCTTTGTTCTGGGGTAAAGTCGGTTTCTTCATCAAAATCAATCTTTATTTTTGGGTTGGTATCCATTCCGATAAAAGTAAGAGCATTTATATCGCTCTTACTTTGTCTGTCCGGCCATGGTGTTGCCAGCATAGATGCCTTGATTGTTTCTTGTTTGCCCAGAGAAATCATTCCTAAAACAGAGATGCCAATTAAAATCATTGCATAAGGGAAGGTTAAGATTAGAAGCTCCGTCAATGCACTGCCACGGATATTTTTTTGTTGAGTACTTTTCAATTTTCAATTCTCCATTTCAATTATTAGTGTCTAATAATTTCTTCCATTTTGGGATCAGAATAATCTAATCTGCCTCCCCCTTTTTGCATTGGCGGAGCACTTATTGAATTCCAATAGTGGGTTGGATGCCAACCATTCCAATAGCGGTAAAGATCATTTATTTCTCTACACCAATCCGCATCTCTGATATGTCTTAGCAAGTAAGTAGAGCCGTTGTCTTTGCCAACAATCCCTCTGTCAAAGTCATCGGCAGAATACAAATCATGGACATTTAAGGATTTTCTGTTGCTTACCAAGATTGCTCCCCAATCCGGGTCGAATAGATTGTATTCACTGCGAAGCCACATTTCTCTTGGCCAGTGAATAGGTCTTCCTAATGGTGCAATATCTTCTTCTGAATCGTCAATTGAGTCAGGTCTTGAGCCTTGTTCGTGATCAGAATTAGGATCCCATTCAAAGCGATATGCCTTATATGGAGGCACCTTGTTTCCATTAATATCAAAAATATTTGTAAAGGTTAACCTTGCTGTTGCAATTCCAAAATGTCCCCATCCTGAATCCTTTATTGGATTTAACACGCCTCTTTTTTGCTGAGCTAAGGTTGGATTTTTCCCTCCGATTTTATTGAAAAATTTAATCTCATCGGATTCACGCCACGTGGCAATTGTAATTCCTTTTCTGAAAAATTCAGCGGTAAGTTGGAGTGGAGGTTGCCAAGTGGTGGTATCGCCATGGGCGGCAACTCTTAGACCAAAGTAATCTCTTTCCATAGGTTGTTGGCGAGGATTTACATTTCGAGTATAAATAGAATGACTTCTAATTGCAGGATTATGTCTGCCAATGGCGTGAGCAATATATTTGCGAACATAACTTGGCTTGTTGGGTAATTCTGTGATATCAACACATTTTGGATTTCTGCCAGATACATTGTATTCGTTTGACCATGCGTATTTTCTGGCACAAACCGGACAAGTCACTTGAATCATTGTTTGTGAGGGATTGGTATATGGGGTTCCCGTTGGAATAATAAATGCCGCATACCCCGGAAGTCCGGCAGTATGCCACGCTGCATTTAAGGCATCTACTCGAACTTGAGCAGCTTGCCGGTGGAATGGTGTTCCTCTTAAATCGGTAAACTTTTCATACCAAAATCCACAAGGACGAATACATTTTTGATTAACAGTAGGGCTTGCTTGACCTACTATAGGGTCGTAATAATCATAAAGCGGACCGGCAACATCTCCCTTTGTTTCACAATACCAGCATTTTCTTGTTTGACTGTAAATTGTATTTGAATATGGTTTCCCCTGTTCTGGAGAAAACCATCCTCCGTAATTGTTGTCACTTCCATCTCTTAGAGGACGAGCCCATTCCGGATAAAATCTCCACTTAGAGCTTGTTGGAGTAGTTTGCCATAAAGCGTCATCAGAATTTGGGTTGTCATCTACCGTTCCTTTCGTTGGCTGAGAATAACGAGTATCGGAAGGCACTTTTGAATTGTATATTGGGTCGTAATTCATTATTGAATGAATTGCAAGGGTGCGCATACTCATATCTTCGGTGTATGCACCAAATCGTTGCCATTCATATTCCCATTCACCGCCTTCATAGGTGTTGTTCTCCGAATTGTAAACTTGTGGTTCAATCTCTCTTAGTCTATGTCTAGTTCTCCCGTCAGAATGACTTTGATAATTTAGAGGTCTAAATTGATCACTTGGCGTTGAGGTTGAAAGTCCATTGATTCTGGCTCGATCTTCATTTACATTTATCCAACCAAAAGGCGAAGTGAAGTTTAAGACGACCGGCTCATGAAGAGTTGCATTTACTTCAGGAAAGTGAATACTGATTGGCGGTCCGAGGCGAACCGCAGAAGATTCACCAATCTTAATGTGTGGATTATGATCAACAGGGATTTCTACTCCGTCAACCGTTGTTGTCTTTCCTCCGAGGGCATTCCATGGTCCACCGGAGGTTTTGGAATATTCCATATACCCGGAAGCATTACGCCTGAGATAAGTTGCCTTGCCATCTTGAACAATTTTAATTATTCCGGGGGTCTCGGGGTCGTCTTCAGAAACGGTTGATGTCTTGCCGTTATCAATTACATGAACAGTCCCTTCTGGTGGCGGATCAACCATTACTACAAATTTGAATGGTTCACTATTTCTATGACCCTCAAAGATTATTTTGCTGGTATAAACTTTTGGAGTTGTCTTTTTTTCAACCTTGACATCCATCTCAACTTCATTGCCGCCTTGTTGTTTATGCATTTTCCAGTGGTCAATATTGCCAGCAGTCTCACCTTTTTTTTCATCCCATATACTTAGGTGTTCAATCTTGAATTCAAAGGGGTTGGTGTCTGACCAAAAATACCAGCCACCATTTTCAAGTCGTTCGATATTGCAGATTCTCCGTGTTGCGTCATGGGGAGCAAAATCAAATCGTGGCCAAAACGCAACTTGTGCGGTTCGTCCGGCATTATATTCATCTTCGTTAAAGCCTTTCATATTGCTTAATGCGGTATGGACAGCTTGGTGTTCGACAAGTTTTGGGGTAAGAAGGGCAATTCCTCGCTGAACCCGAGAAAGAATTTTTAGCCATTCCTCTCCTTTGGGAATTTCTACTGAAGCTATGCTATAGGCTCGATTGTAAGCAGCTACTGCATTTACTATTGAGCCGCTTGAATTACGAAGCCCAACAACGCTATCCGAAGGTGTCAGCACTCCACTAAAAAGTGTGGCATCACCATAATAAAGTGGATGTTCTTTTATTTCGGCATGAACTGCGGTTGTTACGGTGTCAACGGCATAGCGCATATTGTGATAATAAATATATGCCATTGCTTCGTTTAGCCACGCAATTTGCGAAACACTGTCGGCAAGAACTTGGGCTGATGAATATGCTCCGGCATCGGCAGCATTTTGAATCTCCATTTGGGTGGTGGTTGACTCTCCAATCCCAAATATCATAAGCCCGACAATCATTAATGCAAAAAATGTAATGGCTGCGAAGGCTAGAGATTGTCCTGATTCATCCGAATAGAATTTTCTCAATATCTTTTTTGCCTTAACCATTACTTCACCCTTTCTTCAATTTGTTCTGGTCTATACAGTGAACATCTGCGAGTTATTACATAATGCACTCGCCCTCCAATAATTCTAATCCTTCCTCGACTAGAACCTTCTGCATTGTAGTCATCTCCCCCAAGACCGTTAAATTCTTTATCTTCCTTTCCGAATAGATGTTTGGGGCGTTCTTCTTCGGCATATTCTGTCTTGTCATTTCTCATAATTAATCTGAATAAACCATCAAGTCCAGGAAATAGTAATTCTTGATTGTATTCAACAATTGCTGTTACAATCCCGGGACTTGTCCCTTCCGGTTCAAAGACTACCACCTTGGTTTTTGCAGCGGCATAATCACTATCAGAAATATCACCCCAACCGGGAATAAAAGATTTTGCAGGCTTTAAGTCACCACTACCGAGACTTCTACCAGCTAATGGTGCGAGAATTGTTTGAGCAACAACATCAGCTCCGGTGCGGTTGGGGTCAACTTGTTCGGAATGTTCACCAACTATTGCTGCTCGAGCAACCTTGTATGCTGTGAAATTGACAACCAAGGTTGAAATGTATAAAAATGACATTTGCATAATGCCAAATACAATTAGAAGTTGTAAGGGAAACGCAATCGCAAATTCAGCTAAAACTTGTCCGTTTTCTCGTTTTAGAAAATTTTTCATTCTGCAAACCTTGCATAATAGTTAAAAATTAACAGTTAAAAATTAAAAATGAAGGATGCTCTACGAGCGATATTTAATGTAATGAAATCTTTTATTTCCATTTACCCATTAGGTGCTTGTGATGGTAGTAAAGAGAAATATAGATAAAGAACCTTCATTTTTAATTTTTAATTGTTATTTGTTAATTTAATTCCGCAGTTACTGCGAAATTAATGGCGATACTCCATAATAAGAGAAATATTCAAAAAATGCCCAAGCACTACCAAGGCAAATTGCCACTGCGTAAGGGACTGTTCGTCTGCTGTCATTGTTGGCAATTTCAGCTATCCGCTCTTTTCTCTTAAGAGAAAACGCACCGCTAAGTGATTCACGCCAACTTTTTGAAATTCCAATATAAAAAAGGGCAACAAATACTCCTGCAATAGAGGTAAAATATGTTGCCCACAAAACAAAACGCCACGAAGTCATTGCTCCGATAATTGTCATAAGTTTTGCATCACCGGCACCAACTCCGCCAAGTAAATAGAGTGAAAAAAAAATAATAAAACCAGTGCCTAAACCTAAAAATAATGGAATTATTCCATCTGTGCCATGCTCAATAATTGCAAATAATAGTGATGCAATTAATCCTGAAGCAATTAATTTATTTGGTACTTTGTGCTGTAATGTGTCGGTAATCCCGGCAACAAATAATACCACAAAGAAAAATGCCATATGCGCGATATGTAGCAATTAAAGATCTCTAATGCTGGTTTTCTGTTCGTCAGCTTTATTACCCATAACACCGGTTACCTCGCCGTTACCACCAGATAACTCTTCACCTGATGCCCAGAATATTTCTCTGATTTGGTTTCCGTATTTCATTGCGACCGCAAGTGATAAAATAGCAATAACCGCAATAATAATAATGTATTCAGTCATTCCTTGACCACGTTTTGCCACTCTTTTAATCTTGTCCATTGTTTTTATCTTCTCAATCATCTCAGACCTCCATTAAGGAAAAGGTAAACCAATAATTCTAATTATGTTTAAATAAAATTTTCCAACACCTTGTAAAAAAACAGTTACGGCAAGACCCGAGCCAATAACGATTGCACTAAGTATCATAATATACTCAGTCATTGCTTGCGCCTTGCAGTTTTTGGTTTGCTGTTTAGCTAATTTTTCTATCATAACATTATTGTATAACACGAACTTCTACCTGTCAACAACTCACCAATCCTTTCGTTAAATAAATACAAAAAAGATAGTATCCTTTTTGATAACGATTTGCAGGTGAAGTTATTGCAATTTTTAAGAAATATTTGATTGATTTTCAGATGTGTCTATTGCAAGCATTGAAATCCCAGCGAAAAAGATGGTTAGTCCACCAAGGGTTTCTAGGATTTCTTCACCAAATACTGCCCAGTGGGAATGTATAATATCAAGATCTAAGGTCATTGCAACCCCTACCATAATAATAGCAAAGCGAAGGAGGTTGAGGTGAGGGTTGTTTCTTAATATCTTCATGATTTGTGG
>CAMZKK010000124.1 GCA_947311175.1 uncultured Planctomycetota bacterium
GATGGTAGACTTTCATAAGCGATACAAACCTACATCATTAAATGAATCAACCCCTATTGAATTCAAGAGCCTAAATTTTGCGACCTCTAAATTTCCAAACTCTTGATAGTATTCTATCTCCGCCTTTGCCCGCTTAAGTTTCATTTTAAACAATTCAAGTCCGGTAACATTTCCACCTGATTTATTATTATCTAGCGCGATCTTATATTGACTATTGTATATTTTTAATATCTTGCGAGAAAGCTTCAATCTTAGCTTTACTTCATCTAAATTAGCCTGGGCAATCCTAACTTGAGAGATAATTCCTGAAGTAAGAGCAAATACCTCTAATTCACTCTTTTTAGTATTAAGTTTAGATGTAAATATCGTTCTCCTTTGGCTTGGTATATTCAAAAGATTATATGCAGATCTCAAACCAATCTCGCTCCAACTACTGTTATAAAGAAACTTATTAGAAGATTTAGTAAAACTAGAAAATAGTTTTACATTAGGAAACAACAATAACATTTTTTTCTTTGTCTCTATTGCTGACATTCTAACCTTAGCATCGGCAAGAAATAGTTCTGGCCTATTCCTAATAGCAGTATCCTCTAGTTTTTCAATGCTTGGAATTGTAACACCATCAACACCATTAATCATCATCAACTTAATTTTAAAATTTTCCCACGGTGCAACGCCCATTAATTTAAGAATTTCAATTTTTATATTGTTACTGACTCGCCGATACACTTCCAGCTGTTGTTTTGCCCGAAGGATTTGTTCATAATCACTCATTATTTTTAATGGGGATACATTTTTAGATTGACGAAGCTCCTGGATTGTCTTCTCTATACCCTTTGATTCCTCTAACAAATCATTTGTTAAGCTTATTGCCTTTCTTGATACAAAAAGACGGTAATAAGCCTCAACAATGTCTAATTTTAAATTTTGGGCAGTTCGAATTCTTTTCTGTTTAGCACCTAATGCCCTGTCTGCACTTTGGATAGAAGTAAAATATGAAAGACCAAAATCAATGGCGGAAAAAATCAATTCAAATTTATTTTGCTGAAGTGCCCTCTCTGAACTTTTTGAAGCTATTTTATCCATTTTACCGTTAGGTAGGTTTGCACTCCTTGACCCTGGATCATTATTTCGATCAGTCATAAATCCGGTGTAATTAAGTTGGGGAAGCATTTTTAGTTTTGATGAACTCTTAACTTCATTATTAATTGTTTCATCAAGTCGTTTGATTTTTAAGTTTAGATTATTTTCAAGAGCTACAGCTATACATTCATTTAAGGTGTAAGGTCTATCAGAAAGTAATTTTGCTTTTCTTAAAAGGGTAACATGTTTGTTAGCACTATTATTTCTATATACATCTATATCCTCAAGCTTAATACAACCACCTAATAAAACACTAAAAAAAACAATATATGGCAATATGCGCAACCTGCCACTCTTACATAGAGGTAAATTTTTATACTTTGTTTTAAAACAGTTAAAACTTCTAATATTAAACATACATACCTTTACATAAAAAAATAACTATATGCTTTATCGTCATTAACTACAAATACTGCGTATATTAAGGATAACTTTCCGATAGATGTTGCCAACAAAACAATAATTTGATTTAACAAAATATTTTTAATTGCATAATATAATGAAATGATACTATAATCTGCATGGCGATAATTTAAACAAGGAGAATGATATGCATCTAAATAAAAGTTTAAAAATTTTGATTGTTTTCGTTTTTACGATGGGAATTGTATATGCCGGTAGTAAATTTTTATCGGTTCAAGTCCAATCTGCACGAGTGCGTTCGGCACCTAATTTTTTTATGAGCAAGGTGGTGGATAAACTGAAATTTGGTGAAAAAGTAACAGTTTTAAGAAGCAAAGACGGCTGGTATAAAGTAAAACTCCCAAACAATAAAACAGGATGGATGAGTACCTCGGCATTGACAGCCAAAACATTCAAACTTAAAGCCGGTGGCAGAGATGCACAGGTGCAGGCAGGGAATGAAGAACTGGCATTAGCCGGTAGAGGGTTTAGTGGCGATGTCGAAAAATCATTTCGGCAAAATAATCAATTAAATTATAAATGGGTAGATTGGATGCAGGCAAATCCCGATTACAA
The DNA here is from genome assembly GCA_947311175.1 of uncultured Planctomycetota bacterium. Taxonomy (GTDB): domain Bacteria; phylum Planctomycetota; class SZUA-567; order SZUA-567; family JAFGNG01; genus CAMZKK01. The sequence continues at coordinate 2,122 of CAMZKK010000124.1, forward strand.
GATTAGCATTGAGGAGATGAAAAAGTTTTTGATTGATGGAGAAGTTATTGTCCCCTTTGAAAAAGGAGATAAATAATGAAAAATATCAAAAGTAAACAAATATTAAAATTTTGTTTATTAGGTATCATTGCCCTAATGCTTTTAAGCATCAATGTCAAAAGCATGGATTGGGGAAATGTTTTAAATCAAGTAAGCAAGGCTGTTAAAACCGGAACGAAAATAAAAAAGGCAATGGATGTTGCCAATCTTACCCCTTTGCAAGAACACTATATCGGTCGTGCGGTAGCTGCAAATATTCTTGCAAAATACAAACCGTATTATAATCAAAAGGCAGATCGATATTTGAATATCTTAGGGCAAACTTTAGCACAGGCAAGTGATCGTCCAAACACCTATATGGGATATCGCTTTCTCATTCTTGACAGCGATGAAATAAATAGTTTTGCCACCCCCGGAGGATTTATTTTTATAACCAAAGGAATGATTCGTTGTTGCAATAGTGAAGACAGCCTTGCCGCAGTTTTGGCACACGAAATTGCCCATGTACAATGGAAACACGGATTGCGTTCTATTCGCACCAAACGTTTGGTATCAGTAGGAGCAGTTCTTTTAGGTGAGGTTGCGGTAAAGTCCGGTTCGGGAGATTTTAAGAATGTCCTAAAGGCATTCAATGGTAGTGTAAATGATATTTCTAATAAACTAATCAATAGCAAATACTCACGAGCGACCGAAGTTGTTGCCGACCAAACAGCAGTTACCATTCTAACTCGAGTAGGCTATAATCCACAGGGATTTATAGATTTGCTCAAAACCATGCAGGAAAAATTTAGACATGACAGACATGGTTTTTACAAAACTCACCCCGCTCCAAAATCCAGAATCAGAGTAGTAAAACAGTGCCTGAGAGGTTATACGATAAAAGAGATAAATAACAACAACGCAAGAAATCAAAGATTCAAAGCCAATCTTGCCGGAATATAAAAGTTATGCACAAAAAGATATTATCCGCATTACTCATTGGTTTTTCGGCAGGAATATTGGCATTATTTTTTTGGTTTGTCGGTATTTTAGATGGTTTTGAAAACTCGACTTGGACCTATCGAGTAAATATTCTATCAACACCCTCCCCTTATACCCCAAAGATTAAAATTATTGCCATTGATCAAGCAAGTTTAGAATGGATGCTTAATCAAGATTCTGAATTATCATGGCCTTGGCCACGGCAAGCATATTCACCAATCCTCTCATTTTTATCCCGTGCAAAGGCTAAAGCTGTAATCTTCGATATAATTTTTGAGCAACCTTCGGTTGGTGGATTGGGTAATGATAAACTCTTTGCAAAGTCAATTGCCAAAGGTCCTCCCTTTGTAGGGGTAGTCTCTCTTTGCTCTAACGGAGGAACATCAAAATGGGCAAAATGGACACACGGAATAAATATTTCGGGTATGCAAGAGTGGGAAAAGAAAAACAACATAGATATTAATTTTTCAAATGCGAGATTTCCAATTCCGCTACTTGGCAAGAAAATGACTATCCTCGGCAATGTAATTGATAAATCTGATAAAGACGGTATTATTCGCAGAATTCATCTCTTCCGTAAGTTTGACGGTATGGCTGTTCCGTCATTAAGTATGGCGGCGTATTTGGCAGCTAACCCGACAAACTGTAAGATAGACAATAAAAGCAACACCTTAAAGGTTGGTAAAAACAAATCCGTAATCCTTGGCAAAAGCAGTGCTGCTATCTTACGATTTAGAGGAGCGAAAGGAACTCATGATAAAATCTCTGCGGCGGCAGTCATTCAATCTGAAATAAGGATTCAACAAAATGAAAAACCGGTGATTGCCCCGGATTTTTTTAAAGATTGTTATGTTTTTTTTATTCCAACCGCTGCCGGAACCTATGATTTAAAATCAACTCCTGTAGGCTCGCAATATCCGGGAGGCGAGGTACATGCCACCGCCTTGGATAATTTATTAAACAATGACTTTATCCGAGCAACCCCAAATTGGCTGGTTATAATCTCTACGCTATCAATAGCAATCTTAATCGCAGGAATTGTCTTTCTTTCTTCAGAAGGATGGCTAGCAGGCATAATGATTTTTGCACTTGCTTTACCAATTGGCATTGGCTTATCAACCTATGAAATAGGCCTATGGTGGCCGGTTGTTCCGCTATTTATGGCAATAGTTGGTGCTGCGGGCGGAGTAATGATTTTAAAATATATAACCGAAGGCAGAGAACGAAGATTTATCCGAACTGCTTTTCAACACTACCTTAGCCCCGAGGTAATTAATAAAATAACCAAAGATCCTTCAAATCTAAAACTTGGCGGTGAACGACGAGAATTATCCATCTTCTTTTCCGACCTGCAAGGATTTACCAGTATTAGTGAAAATTTAGATCCGGTTGAACTTACACAACTATTAAATGATTATCTATCTGATATGACAGACATAATTCTTGATTCAGGAGGAACGCTTGATAAATACGAAGGCGATGCCATTATTGCTTTTTGGAATGCCCCTCTTGATCAAAAAGACCATGCAGTGCGTGCGGTAAAGGCGGCAATTCAATGCCAAGCAAAACTTGCTGAAAGACGGGAAGAGTTTAAAAAAAGAACAGGACACACAATGATGATGAGAATAGGAATTAATACCGGCGAGGTTGTTGTGGGAAATTTAGGCTCTCGTCGGCGTTTTGATTATACCGTCCTTGGTGATGCCGTAAATTTAGCAGCCCGCTTAGAAGGAGCAAACAAGGCATTAGATACCTATACCATGGTATCAGCAACAACTTGGCAACAAGCGGTTGAAATTTGCCCCGAACTAATGGCTCGTGAATTAGGTTTTCTGCAGGTTGTTGGTCGAGCCCAAGCGGTAAAAGTTTTTGAACCATTAGGAGAAAGTAAAGAGTTGGAAAAATCCCAAATAGAAAAGATTGAAATCTTTGCCAAGGGGTTAGAATTAATCAAACATAAAAAATGGCAGAAAGCCTTAACAGAATTTATTAAACTAAAAGACGACCCCCCTTCCCTAAAATACATCAAAAAATGTCAAGATTTAATCGAAGACAACAACAGTGATTGGAATGGTGTTTGGAGTTTACTGAATAAATAAACCTATCCACCCAATTATCCTAAATCCAATCGCATCAATATTGAATTTATCTTTGAATGCCAAGGTGTCGATTACAAATTTTTCCTTTATTAAGTTGCGATTTAGCAGGGTTTTAGTAAATTATACATTGCTTTTACGTTAAACTTAAAGGATTAAAAAATGCCGAAAAAAATAAAAATAGCAATCCCCAACAAGGGACGTCTTTTTGAGAAGACTATTACCATTCTTGAAGAAGGTGGATTCACTTTTGATATAAGTAGTCGTAAACTATGCACCGATGTCGAGAATTTTGAGATGGAGATTCTCTTTACCAGAGCGGATGATATTCCGGTATATTTGGAGAAGGGAATTGTTGACTTAGGGATTACAGGAATTGATTTGGTAACCGAACATCAAGGGGCACTTGAGCTGCTTTTACCGCTTGGCTTTGGTAAATGCAAAATGATTGTTGCTGGTCCTGATGGGAAATATAAAGACATTAATGATTTACCAAAATCGTGTCGAGTAGCAACCTCTTATCCAAATATCGCAAAAAAATATTTTGAAGAAAAAGGTATTGCGGTTGAGATTGCCGATATTCATGGAGCGGTTGAAATTTCACACAAACTGGGACTCGCAGATGTTATTGTTGACATTACGAGTAGTGGCACAACCCTCACAATGAATGAACTTGAAATTCTTGATGTAATGATGAATTCAGAAGCTTCTCTTTTTGCCAACAAACAATCGCTTATTGACAAAAATGACAATATCAATCTGGTTGTAGAAAGCATAAAGAGTGTATTAGCTGCCCATCGCAAAAAATATATCATGGCAAATGTACCAAAAGATCAAACAGAGAAACTCACAAATATAATGCCTTCGATTACGGCACCAACCATTCTTAATCTCTCGGAATGCAATCAAACCGTTGCCGTTCATTCGGTAATTAATGAAGGAGAAGTAAACAAGACTGTAAAAGAGCTTCGTGGTATTGGAGCTGAAGGAATTCTCATCCTAAATATTGAAAGACTTTTTGAATAAAGGTAAATTATGCAAGATTTAAAAGAACTATACGAAATTATTGAAGAAAGAAAAAGAAACCCACAAGAAGGAAGCTACACCAACCTGCTGCTTGAACATCCGGAAAAGGTTTATCGAAAAATCAACGAAGAGACCTATGAAGTAATTCACGCCTGTCTCGCCGAAGGCAAAGATGAAGTTCTCTATGAAGCTGGTGATTTAATCTATCACCTCTTCGCCTGCCTATCAAAACACAACATAAGCTGGAATGAAATTTTAAATGAGTTAGATAAACGTAAAAAATAAATAATAACAACGATGATTGGAGAAAAAATGATGAAAAGAAAAGAGTTGAAAGGTAATGCACTTATTGGGCAATCGGGAGGTCCTACTTCTGTAATCAATGCTTCGCTTGCCGGAGTAATTGAGGCTAGCATTAAATCTAAAAAAATTAAAAAAATCTATGGAATGCGTTTTGCAATTGAAGGTTTTATGAAAGGCAATGTTGTTGACCTTGGCAAACAAAAGCCTTCAATAATTAAAGGCTTGCACACAACTCCTTCTTCAGGGCTTGGTAGCTGTCGCTATAAAGTTCAAGATTCAGATTTTCCTTTAATCTTAAAAATGCTCAAAAAGTTTGATATTAGATATTTCTTTTTGATTGGTGGCAATGACACGATGGACACCGTTCACAGGGTTGAAGAATATTGTGCAAAAAATGGTTATGAACTTAACGGAGTGGGAATTCCTAAAACTGTTGATAATGACTTATATGGAACAGATCATACTCCAGGATATGGAAGTGCTGCTCGTTATGTTGCGTTATCGGTTTTGCAATCAGGAATGCTTGCCCGTGACATGCAAAAGGTGGATCAATTTGTAGTCCATCAGACTGTTGGTAGAGAAGCCGGTTGGTTGGCTGCTGCTTCAGCACTTGCAAAAACAGACGAAAATTCAGCTCCTCATATTATCCTTACTCCAGAAAATCCTTTTATCAAGAAAAAGTTTTTGGCAGAAGCAAAAAGAATCCAGAAAAAATGTGGGTTTGTCTATGTGGTTGTTGGCGAAGGGGTGCTTGACGAAAAAGGCAAACCTGTCTCATCATCTAAGGTAAAAGATAAATTCGCAAATGTTGAATTCGGGGCAATGGGTGGTGCATCTGTTGCCATGGAAATCCACGCAATCCTCAGCAAAGAATTCGACTGGCGTGGTGAATTTCAGATAACTGAAAGTATGCCAATGTGCGGTGCTGACAGAGCAAGCAAAACAGATGTTAAAGAGGCAGCTGCTTGCGGACGCAAAGCGGTGCAACTTGCTACAAGTGGCAATAGCGGAGTTATGGTGAGTATGGTTCGCAAAAAAGGCAAAAAATACGCAATAGAATACAAAACAGCTCCACTTAAAGATGTTGCGGTTAGAGCAAAAGAGATGCCTGCAAAAATGTTTACAAAAAATGGAATGAATGTAACCAAGGCATTTATTAACTATGCAAAACCAATTGTCGGTGAACTTCCTGAATATGTAACTTTAGATATGAAGAAATAATAGAAAGGTATAAAATGAAGAAAAAAAGTAAAAAATATGCAGGCTATTCATTAGTAACGGAAATGTTAGAAACCATTGAGGTAATAAATAATTTTTCACCAAAGGTGGTAAACCCATTTGTCAAAGAGATGAAAAAATCTGAAAGAATTCTTCTCACCGGTGAAGGCTCAAGCAGAATATTTCCTGCCAAGAATATAATCAGTAAGATGATGGCATGGGGAATGAAGATACCGGTATTTACCGAAGGGGGACGGCAGGCACTGGAATACGACTTGAAGAAATTTTCAGTTTTTGGTGCGTCTAATTCCGGCAAAACCAAAGAGCTTATCGAACTTTACAAGAGTCTTAAAAAGAAGAATATTAAAAATCTGTTTGGACTTACCGCAACCGAAAAAACGCCACTTGAAAAGGCATCTATCAATACCCACGTATTGTCTTGTGGAAAAGAAGAGGCTGTTGCAGCGACTAAAAGTGTTGTCGAGCAAGCGCTTTTCTATCATGCTCTTTTTGCAAAACTTTCTGGAAAAGGAAATGCCGAGTTCAAAAATCTTGACAAATTAGCAAAGGCAATGGACAGGGTTCTTACCACCAACATTCCTGCATCAATTGTCAATGCAGTTGCCGGTGCAGACAGAATTTACTTTGCCGGAAGAAACGATGGAGTAGCAGAAGAATTAACGCTAAAGACTAACGAGATTACCCGTAAGCCTTCCGGATACTTTGAAGGAACTTATGCGGTGCATGGAGTTGAAGAAGTTTTGACTAAAAATGATGTAGTGATTGTTATTGACCCATTCGCCAAAGAGATTGCGAAATTCAAAGAATGTTTGGAAAAAGGCGTTGGACTAAAGGTTATTGCAATTGCTAAGAAAAAACTTTCAATCCCAACAATTGTGATTCCATCTTGTCCAAAATTTGATACCTATCTCCAACTTGCTGCCGGTTGGAATCTTCTTGTCGAGATTGGAATTAAAAATAAGATTTCTATGGATTCAACCGTGCGTGCCCGCAAGGTTGGTAATTCTGTATAACAATATCCCCGTGTAGGGCAACCCTCGTGGTTGCC
>CAMZKK010000125.1 GCA_947311175.1 uncultured Planctomycetota bacterium
GTTGGTTAGACCGGATTTTATTTTATCTGCCTGTTCAATTTGTTCAATAGATTTATTGATTTATCAGGTTTTCTTTTTTTTACATAGGTGATTTGTTCGTCACTCAATGATGATTCATATGTGTCATTCCCACTCAATATAATGCTCTTACACTCAAACCCTGTTCTTACAGTTTTCATGGGATTTTTAGTAACTTTCTCAGAGGCTCGAAACTTAACAGTTAAACTTGCTGAATTTACTGCATTAAGAGGTATCGAGTTTTTCTCTAGATCCTCTGTGAACCAAGAAAGTAATGCTTTCACAATTGATAATGTTTCGACTGGTTTTCCATCACAAAGGCATTCTCCAGAGAGCACATTTATATCTAGGATTCCAGAACCTCTTTCAACTAAAAAATTATAGTCGTCAGATAGCTGCCATCCTTGAAACATATGACAAAGGATATGAGCTTGATGTTTGAAGCGTTTTCTTCTCACCTATGTAACCCTAACACAAAGCTCATGTATCAGCCTGAAGCGGCAGCGGAAGACTGATTACATGAAGCGACCTTGTTGGCGAAGCCTTATTATTTTTCATCATCACAATTTGCTATTTGTTTTACCTTCTCCCAATCTATGATTTTTTCTGTAAATGACCATGTCAGTTTCATTGCTTTTATCCAAGAGTAATCTCGTAAAAAAGTTCCTATAAATAAGCCTACTAAAATATAGAGAATCGCATTTTCTCTAGATTGTGTTGCCAAATAAAGCAAAATCAAGATTGATGTAAGGTATAAAAAATATCTGTTTCTCATTCCTCTATATGTTAATCTATAGGAAAACCCATTTTTCTTATGTTCAAGTAATCGTTTTGCTTTCTCTTTTTCGTCCATTTTTTATCCCCGCCAACACTAAACTCAGCCGCCGGAAAAGACAGGGCGGATGATTTCTAAAAAATATTAAAACTTTATTACTGTAATAAAGTTGCCAAAAACCGTGCTCATTTTCCGGTCTGCTGAAGTGGCTTGTTATAAAATTATTTTAGTTATTGTCTTTATTACGTTTTAATATAAGCCAAGTTTTTCTAATTAAGATTCCTGCTGTGAAGATTTGAACTAACCGCCAACCACACAAACAATTTGTTCTAAGAGCAGCTTCAATATTCATTTCAGTAGGAGTTCGAGACAAAAAGCCTGCCCCTGATGCTCTTACACGTACTAATTTATATTCTGGATCCATACCTACCTCTCTTATAACGTACGAATCACCGGTTTTTGCGAGCTACACCTGTAACTTCCGCAAACCTGATTAACATCTATAAGCCAACCAACTCCCGCACACTCGCGGCGTAGCAAAAATCCGGCGCATTCGATGGTTATCCTCTATTTTTCAAAAGCACCCTCGACTATCTTTTCCATGAACTCTGACAAACTATTTGCTACAAACTTAATATGTGACTCAATATAATCTCTTTCTTCACCACCGACAATCATTTCATGTGATGCAAAATATACTTCTGGACCATATTCATCATGTACCTTATTGCAGTTGAACACATATATGTTTCCAAAACTGGTTGAGATGAATGGAATGTAATTATGTTTATTAAGTGTATAAGACGGCTCTAATGAACTAACTTCACCAATAATCGCATTTATGGACAGCCATCGAAGATCTGGAATATCTTCCATGTCTGCCGTACATTTTGGCTCATGGTTTCTGTAAAACTCCAATATGAAATCAGGAAGATCTGATTCTAAAAAAACATTTAGATCTTCTTTGGATGCAGGTGAAAAGCTTACCGGATGGCGTTTTTCAACATTTTTAAGTAAATCTGTAAAATCTCTCATGTTACACCTTTCTCAAGATAACTATTAGTCTACCACATGCCAACATTAAACTATTTTTATTGTTTTTTGTTGGTGGGGTGACTTTGCCTTTGATTGGTAAAATTTAATTTAACACTGTAAATCATTATGCTGTTTGTGTTTTGGTTTGTCAAGATTTTATTATTCTTTTTTATTTTTGATAGATATCATGTTATTTTAGATATTTTATTGTTTTGTTTTTTGTGGTTTAATTGTTATCATTTCTTGGTTTTTTTGCGAGGTTTTTTGATTTTTTGTGATGTAAAATGTTGTTATTATTATGTTATGCTTTATGTAAGATATGATAATATTGTAGGAGATACTTATGCAACTTGAAAAATACCAAGAGTTTATAAACTCAAAGTGGCTGTTGAGAAGAGCAAAATCTCTTATTATTGTAGTTGGGTTCGGCGGTTTTTTCGGATAATTTATCTAATGACCTCTCTAATGAAGATTTAAAAGGCAGACTCTTCGCTTGCATTGTTGGGGTCTTTAACCTTCATCTTCGGATAGATATTTTTCAGTTTGCCATAAGTCTCTTTCATTGTTCATTTCAAACTTTAAATACCGCGGGGAATTTTGAATTGTGTTTAATTTTTTAGGAAACGGCATTTTTTGCCGGTTTCTTTTGCTTTATTGGGTGGGATTTTCCTTTGATTTTTGGTTTAATATCTATCGTTTTTCAGAAATTATCTCTGTATCCCTTTATTTTAGTGGATGTTATGGCTTATCTAAATGGTTTGGCTTATAATTTATAAAAAGGCACATGAATTGATAATAATTAACTACGAAATGGATTTTTTTAGGAGAAAATGATGGAGCGTGAAGAACTGGTTGATTTTTTTGAGGCAAACTTTAGAGAGTTGATTGAGGCTTTAAACAAAAAAATGTCTGAAATATCTGTTGTTGAAGAGGAACCAAGCTGTGATTAATGGGGTATATCTTTCAACAATGGGAGCAATGGCACAAGTAAGTAGGCATGGGATGATAGCCAACAATCTTGCAAATGCAAATACTCCCGGATTTAAGCCAGAGACTCCTACATTTAGGAAAGTATTGGCTGAAAGTATGCTTCAATCGGGGTGGCGACCTGAGATTAATGAAAAATTAGTAAAAACCGGTGGGGGGGTTTGGATGAATTCTACAGATACAATTTTTACTACTGGTGCATTAAGACAAACAGATAACCCTCTTAATGTTGCAATTATTGATAACAATGGATTTTTTGAGGTTGAAAAGAATGGCGAAAAATACCTCACCAGAGATGGGGCATTTACTCTCGATAAAGATGGCAATTTGACAATGGCTGATGGAAGCACCAAGGTGCTTGACGAGGGTGGCAATCCAATTAACTTGAATGGTGAGGAAGGGCGAATCCATATTGGCAATGATGGTGTCATTAAAAATGAAGATAACGGAGCAGTGATTGCCAAACTTTCATTGGTCAAAGCAGACGATTTAACAAAGGTTGAAAAGGTTGGTGATAATTTATTTAACCCTAAAGATGCGAAAATAACTTCTGCGCAAATAACTGTTAATTCAGGTGCCATTGAGGGCTCAGCAGTAAACCCAATTAGAGAGATGGTGGCAATGATTGAAGCCACACGAGCTTATCAGGCAAATATGAAATTTATCACAATTCAAGACGAAACCCTTGGCAGAACTGTATCAACAGTTGGTGCCGTAAGGTAAATTATATAAAGGAGTATTATTATGATGACCCGTTCACTTTGGACAGCAGCAACCGGAATGCATGCCCAACAACGCAATATTGATGTTATTGCTCATGATTTAACAAACGTTAATACTAATGGTTATAAAAAGACCCATGTTAATTTTGCCGATTTATTTTATCAAAGATTACGCTCAGCCGGAGTTACCGGTAGTGCGGGCAATAATCTTCCAACAGGATTACAGGTTGGTAATGGCGTTAGAACAACCGGTACCACTAAAATTTTTACAATTGGCGGTGCGTTAGAGACTCAAAGTCCACTTAATATGATGCTGTTAGACAAGGGCAACAGTGCAAGAAACTTTTTCCCAGTAGATTTGGGTGATGGCAGAACTGGTTATACCAGAGATGGAGCTTTTAGCAAAGACGATCAAGGAAATATTGTAAATAACTCCGGGTACATTCTTAGTGGTGCACCAACAATTCCTTCTGATGCTCAAGATATAAATATAACGGTTGATGGTCGAGTTCTTTATCGTGATGGAGCTGGCAATCAGGCAGATGCAGGACAAATTCAACTGGCAACATTTGCCAATCCTGCCGGGCTTGAGCCAATGGGTGATAATGTATTTTTAGAATCTTCTGCTTCAGGTGCTGCAACTACCGGCACTCCCGGGTCAGCTGGTTTTGCCAATGTTAAAGGTGGCTGGGTAGAAATAAGTAATGTTTCGGCAATTGAAGAAATGGTAAATCTTATTTCAGCACAACGGGCTTATGAATTTAATTCAAAGACAATTCAGACCAGTGATGAAATGTTACAAACAGTTAATAATCTTAAACGCTAATAATAATTAAGGCACGGAGGCTTAGATGTCAGTAAGAAATAACATCCAAACTTTATTCATAATGAGTAGCCTAATTATGGTTGGGTTGATGGTTAATCTTCAAGCAGCGATAACGGTTACTTTGAAACAAGTTGCGTTGGTGGATGCAAATTATATTAAGATTGGCGATATTGCAACGGTAAAAGATGATGATGGGACAGGGTCGGGAATAAATAACATATTTATTGGTAAAGCACCTTCGGTTGCAGAAACCAAAACAATAAGCAAATGGATGGTTCGAGAATGTTTATTATCTCATGGGGTAGATTCTTCAAGTTTAATTATTATTGGTGATAACTCAATTAAGATAGAAAGAGTTGGTGGCAACAAAAAATTCAAAAATTATTATTCATCAATTAGCAAACAGATGGATTCTAATACTAAGGATAAATCAATAAACAATCTAATTGAGAAAGTGGCAAAAAATTATATACGCAAAGATATCAAGGCAACTGTTCTTGATTTGGCACAAAATAGATTGACGGGATTATTAAATTCTAAAAGCGTTAAGGTCAAGGTAGAGCTATTATATTTAGAACGCAAGGCATCTAAATTAAGTGGCTTTTCTAAAATTGCAATTGAGCATTCTCCAGACAGTCTTCGCTCAAATACCTTACGAATGACTTATGCGGTTTATGACAATGGTAATAATCGAGAAACCTCATTTTATGCTAATTTTAGGGTTAGAATTTTAAGACAAGTTGTTGTTGCCAATGGTTTTATTTCAAGAGGAAGTTTAATCACTTCTGAAATGGTAAAACTTTCTTTTGTGGAAATTCGCAAAGGTGCGCCGGTATGCACAAGCTTAGATGATGTTATTGGTAAAAATGCTAGAATGGATATTGGGGTTGCAACTCCGATAAGTGGTCGTGCTTTAATTATCCCTAAATTAGTAAAGAGAAACCAACAAGTGCAGGTTTTGGCTCGCAGTGGTTCTTTTACTATTCAGCAATTTGCAGTTGCTCTCTCTGCAGGACGGGCAGGTGAAATCATAAAGGTTAGAAATACTCGTAGTGGAAAAATTTTTCCCGCAAAGATTAAAGATGACGGGACTCTCGAATTGGTAATGTTTGGTTTAGAGAAGAGGCAATAATGAACAAATTAATAAAAACAATAATGAAATTTACTGTCGGTTTGATGTTGATTTTTAGCATTGGTGTCTTTGCCGTTGAGGTTGACAATCCTTATGGCGAACAGGATTTGCTAACTCAACCACGGGCTTCAAAAAAACACGATAGAGTTACGATTGAAATTGATGAAAAGACGAGTGCAAAGAATGAGGCGACAACCGATACTTCAAAACAAAGCAGTGCAAAGTGGTCATTGAGTAAACTCTTTAAAATCACCAAAGATAAAGATGGCGACATTATCGCTCAGGCATTTCCAGATATAAGAAAGCCGGAGATAGATGTTAGCTCTGAACGGAAACATACCGGAGAGGGAGAAACCGAATCAATTAATAGTGCAAAAACAACTCTCTCTGGTGAAGTAATTGCGGTTATGCCAAACGGACACTTGGTGATTGAGGCGATTAGCACAATTACGGTTAATGAAGAGGCACGATCAGTAGTGTTTACCGGACGAGTTGATCCTGCTGATCTCGACTCAAAGAATACTGTTAATTCAAAATTTATCATTGAGAAAAAGGTGAAATTTACAGGGAAAGGCGATGTCGCAGATGCAATTCGTCGCGGTTGGTTTGCTAAGGTATTTGATTTTTTAAGCCCATTTTAAGCAACCATATAATTGGAGAATAAATGATGTATTTAAAAAACACAATTTCTATAATTCTTTTTTTAGCCTTTACTGCCACTTCAGCAATGGCGGTTCGGGTTGAAACTCTTGCCTCTGTCAAAGGGATGCGACCTCTTAGAGTTTCAGGACAAGGGCTGGTTACAGGTCTTAACGGAACTGGTGACAAAAGTGATGCAGCCAAAAAATTACTCGCAAGATACCTTGATAAAAATGGGATAAATGTTTCAAGTGAAGATGTGGAAAGTGGTAGTGTTGCCTTGGTTAATGTTACGGCAGAAATTCCGGCATCTGTTAGGACGGGGGTAGTTATTCCTTTGCGAATATCTTCAATCAATAATGCACAAAGTTTAGAAAATGGAATCTTGTTGAGAACTAATCTTCGAGCAATTCCCGGAGGTCCGGTTTTTGTTGTGGGTACCGGAAGAGTTATGATTGGTGGTGATGGTGCGGCCAACCAATTTTCAACCACCGCAACAGTTCCTGCCGGTAGAAATTCCGGTGGACAGATTGTTCGGGCTAATGACACCCATTTTGTTTCTGACAGAAATACCTTTGAATTAATTTTGGCAAGACCAAGTTTTTCAAACGCCTATTCAATCGCTCAGGCAATAAACAGCACCGGTGAGACCAATCCATATCTTGAAGAAATTATTGAAAATTCATCAGGACTTGCCGCCTTTGATATTCAAGTAAAAGGGACTGCACAGGCATTAGATGCCGGAACAGTGATTGTTCAGATTCCACCCAAAAAACTTAATCAGAAGGTTAAGTATATTATGTCTGTTCTAAAAAATGTTAATGTCTCTGTTGATGTCCCACCAAGAGTGGTTATCGATAGAGCAACCAATAATGTTACAATTACCGGAGAGGTCAGAGTTAGCCGAGCAGCAATCATTCAAGGTAATCTATCAGTAATGATTGAAGACCCAGCAAACGCAATCCCAAGATTTGTTAAACAAAATCCTGAAAGAAGACCGGTTGTTGAAATGAGTGAGTCAATTGGTCAAGCAGAACACTTACAGACCTTAATAAACACTCTTAATGCCATGCAGGTTACGCCAAGAGATGTGGCAAATATTTTACAGAAACTATATGCAGCCGGCGCTCTTCACGCCGAATTAATAATCGAATAAGGATTAGATATGAATATTGCACCAAATAATTCACTTACCGGAATGTTGCTTAAATCAAAGATGAATGACAAGCTAAAAGGATTGCAGGCATCTTTTGATTCTGATCAAAAACGAATTGACAGCCTAAAAAGTGTAAAAAAAGAAGATAAACTTCATAAAGTTGCAGGTGAGTTTACCGCAATGTTTATGGGTGAAATATTTAAGTCAATGAGCGATGATGTTGATACCAAGCAATTTGGTTTTGGTGGTTCGGCAGAGTCTATGTTCAAAGATATGACAACTGAAGAGTATGCAAAGCAGGCTGCACAGGCACACGATAATGGGCTTGCAGAAATTGTTTATCAATCGTTGGTAAGAAAAAGTCAACTGTAAACAGTTACGCTTAAAAGGAGAGAAAAATGAACGAAACAGCAAAAAAATTAACTCGCATCCTTGAACTTCATGTCAAAGATCATACCTCGTTGTTGGCGTTAGAAGATGCAAAACGAAAGGCAATAATTAAAAACAATACAGTCTTGCTTGAAGAGTTAATCAAAGAAGAAGAAAAAATAATCAATGAGGTTGGAGGACGAGAGAAGATGCGTAAAGAATACTCCAGTCAATTGTGTGTTGAGCTTGGAGTTGCAAAAGAAGAAAAACTGTCAACCCTCATCGATGCTCTTAACGATAGTGAGTGTAGTAGAGTTTTGTCAGAGATAAAAGAAAAACTAAATACAATTATTGAGGAGTTGAGGTTTAGGACTTCACAAAATACAGAATTGCTTTATCGAAGTGTTGAACATATTGGGGCTTTTTTTAGAACAATTGCGGAGGCTACAACAATTTCTCCGACCTATCAACGAAATGGACAAAAAGATGGAACTCAACGCCGACTGCTTGATCAGATGGCTTAATGATAATGAATAAGGGAGGTTAAGATGGCATTCAAAACTTTAAACATTGGCGTTACCGCATTGATGTCAAGTCAAATAGGCTTGAATACAGTTGGTCATAATGTATCTAATGCGGCAACCCCCGGTTATACTCGGCAACGTGTGATGACGCAGGCAAACTTGCCTGATATTAAATCGTTCGGAGTTCTTGGTAGTGGCACTGGAATCAAGGAGGTTCGAAGGGTTAGTGATGAATTTCTTGAAGAACAGGTGCGGGAAGCATTTACTTATTATAATTATCTTGATTCGCAGATAAACAGCTATGAGTCGTTAGAAGCGGTTTTTAATGAACTTACTGAAAATGATTTATCAACCTCTTTTGACGAATTTTGGAATTCGATAGGTGATGTAAACAATCATGTTGAAGATGTTTCTACAAGAAGAGGAATGATTGAAAAATCAAAGGTTGTTGCCGATGCCTTCAATAATTTTGATAAAAAACTTTATGATATGCGAGTTCGAATGAATGGTAATGTTAGAGATACTGTAAGCACCATCAACAAATTAACCAGTGAAATTGCAAGATTAAATGAAGATATTGTAGCTGCTGAGCAGGGAGGGTTAAGTAATGTTTTTGCGAATGATTCTCGAGACCAACGAACCGAAAGATTAAAAGAGCTTGCCGGCATTATTGATGTTTCGGTTGAAGAAGAATCAAATGGTCAAGTGATTGTATCACTTACCGGACGCTTGTTGGTGTTTGAAAATCAAAGCTATGATATGACTACAGAGCAAAGAAATAGCGATGAGGTGTTGGTCGATGTTCCGGTTTTTTCTCAAGATTTTGAAGAGGTCATTCCGGGAAAAGGAAAGTTAGGTGCATTTATTGATATACGAGACAAAACTCTTCTAAGCTATAAAAATGATATTGATGAATTGGCTGCTAATTTTTTGTATGAATTTAATAGAGTCCATAGTCAAGGACAAGGGCTTGTCGGTTATGATGATATTACAAGCACCACAACCATTATCGATCCAACACAAAGCCTTGATGATTTGACATTTGAATTTACCCCAAAAGGTGATACTTTTAAGATTCAAAATGGGAATTTTGAGTTAAAGGTTTACAATAAAAATACAGAAACCGTTGATACCATGAATATCGAAATTGACCTTGACAATACCGGAAGTCCAGACACTAGATTTAGTGATAACAGTGTTGATCAATACAATACTTTTAGTAACTTTAATTTAACAGGTTTGAATTATGGAGTTAATACCGATACTAATGGCTCAATATATTGGAATGTTACCGGACCAAATACCTTCCAGGGATTTAGTGATGCAGCAAGAACGGTAATGGTTGCACAGAACGGTGCAGTCAATCCTGACGGCAGTGTGAATGTTGTTCAAGCTGGTGGTAGTGGTATTAGCGGTAGAGTTGATATGAATTTCACCGCAGTAGATAACACTATTGTTAATGAAGATCATTTTGGGCAATCATTGGTAAACAAGATTCGTAATGCTTTAGAAAATAATAACCCTGGACAGTTTACGGTTACAACCGACAACTCTAACCGAATTTCAATAGTTTCTAATTCTTCAGACTATACCTTCGGTTTCGGTCGTGACACTAGCGGGGTGCTTGCTACTTTAGGATTAAACAATTATTTTTCAGGCTATGATGCCGGCTCTATTTCGGTAAACAGTTTGATTGAAAAAAATCCACAACTGATTGCTGCCTCAAAAACCTTTGAGGTTGGTGATAATAGTAATTGTGTTGACCTTTTAAAAATGCGTGATACCAATATTCTTAATAATGATACTGCAACGGTTGATGATTTTTATCAAGGAATTGTTGGTCGGCTTGGGGTTGAGTTCAGTCAAAGAAAAAGTTTATTGGAAACCCAAGAAGATATTCTTATGCGGACAAAAAATCAAAGAGAAGATTTGTCTGGGGTAAATATTGATGAAGAATTAACAAAGATGATTCAATTTCAAAGGTCATTTCAGAGTGCCGCTAAATTTATAACTATGGCTGATGATATGTATAATACCTTAATAAATATGTAAATTTTAAATCACAGATTAAAACTGAAAATTAAAAGTTGAGAAGCTCATGCCATTTGCGGGTATAAAAATGGTTTTGATTATTAATATCCGACGGAGTCGGACTCCTTCATTTTTAATTTTTAATTCTTAACGTTTAATTAAAACCGGAGGTTTTACCATGCGTACGACAATGAAAATAGCAACAAACACTGCGGTAGATAATATCCTTGATAATTACAGCAGGTTGTTAAAAGTTCAAAATCAAATGGCACGAGGGCGGCGGGTTCTTAATCCATCAGATGATCCATTGGCAGTAAATGAAGCAGTTAGAATCCAAACCGTTCTCGCTCAAATTGAACAGTATGAAAGAAATATAAATATTGGAGAAAGTTTTCTTGGGCTTTCTGATTCTGCATTACAAACTACCAATGATGTTGAAAGGCAAGCACGAGCGTTGACTGTTGGGATGGCGTCTGATAGTATGACCTCAGACGCGAGACAAGCGGCAACGATAGAAATAAGCAGCTATCTTGAAGAAATGGTTGAAATTGGCAATCGTAAATTTGGTGAACGATATATCTTTGGTGGCACCAAGACAATGACTCAGGTTTTTAGTCTTGTTGGTTCAAAGTATGTTGTATTTAATGGCAATGAAGATGATATTGATTTACAGGTAGACAACTCATCATACGCTACCGTAAATACCAAGGCATCAGATGTTTTTGGTTCGTTAATAACCAAGGATAGCTCAGATCGTTTGACCCCGAAAATTAATCTAGGGCTTGACAGTAGCACTCGGCTAGAACACCTTAATGATGGTAAAGGCGTTCCTAAGGGTTCCATTCATATTAGAGTAGAGGTGGCTGTAAATACTTACAATGAATATGATATTGACCTTCGTAATGCAGATACCCTTGAAGATGCCAAAGAGTATATTGAACTTGCAACAAATAATGAAGTTACGGTTTCTGCAAATTCTACAAGCACCGGTCTAAATTTAATAAATGCAATATTCCCCGGTAATGAACTTGCTGTGAGTGAAGTTGCAAACAATACAGTGGCAAGGGATCTTGGTATAGACGGCACTTCTGCCGTTGGTTTGATTTCGGGCGGTTCACTCAGTCCAATAATGGCAAAAAATACTTTGTTGTCCGATATCCCAGGATATTATGGTAATCCAATCGCCATTGCAAATGGTTCTGATGATTTGATTAATCCGCAACTTAATGAAGTTACCGATGCCGGAAATTTTTTAAGTGGATATCAATTGAATGGATTGTCTGCCGGAACAAATACCTCCGTTGACAATAAACTATATTTCAAAACAACTTCATCCTCACCGCCGGTTGGCTACCCAAGAAATATAGAGGTTTACAAAAACAAGGCAATGGCAAGCACCGATCTTGTGGCAACCGGAAGTCAACTTAATGCAGCTGCAAGCAATATCGTTACCTTAAATCCGGTAAACGGTAGTGGGCTGTCAGGAAATGTCGCGTTGGATAATTTTTTAGATAACGCAACAACAGAATTAGAAATTTCCTTTCCAGCTTCATTTAATGGAGTTATTCATGAGGAAATATTTGAAGAAACCGGAGATACACTTGATCAAGTGAGTGCTTGGCAATTACACGGTTTAAAAAAGGGGATTGATACCGGTTCAAATGGTGAATTGACATATAGCGTAGGGGCAGGTGGTTTAGGCACGCAAGTTACAGTAACAAATCCTATTAGTGGTGCGGTTGTTGCGCAAGGCTCAATTGCCGGCACTAGCGGAATGGTTACCCTTGTTGGTACAGCTGGACATACTCAACTTAACGGTTTAGTTAGTCTTGACTACAAGGGAACTGCGATTGCAAATCAAGGATTAAATGCTACCTTTAAAACTGTTGATTCATTTATTAACGCAGTTAGAGATAGTGATACCTATACCACGGCAAAAATATCTAATGATGGCAGGGGACTTGAAATTGCAAGTCGTCTTGCCGGAGCAACGCTTCATCTTCGTGAGACCAATCCTGCAGTAAATGAAATTAATGGCAGTAATGAGCTTCGCACTTGGAAGTTAAGCGGGATTGAGGCTGGTGTTAATGCTGATGTCAATGGGAATGTTTTTGTAAATTATACTAATAATGGAAATGACTATACGGTTGATATTTATAGTGATTCGGCAAGGACAAACTTGGTAGCCTCCGGCACCTATACCGGACCTCCAGCTCCAGCAGCACCTCCGGGAAACATAACCCTTAATCTTAGTGAAATAGCAAATTCAGGATTGACCGGAACTGTTGAATTGCATGGCTACACTGCCGATGATGTAGATATTGAATTACAAGATTTGAGTGTTGGTCTAAGTGGAAAATTTAGAGAAGACAATATTTTTAGCACCCTTAATTCCGTAATTGAAGCAGGCACGCAAGATGATACCGGCAAACTTCACGATTTGCTTGGAAATTTTGATGATGATATTGAACGGGTATTGAACAGTCGAGGAGTCATTGGCTCTAGGTTACAGCGTTTTGATTTATTGAAAAATCGTTTAGCAGATGAAACCACAAATTTCACAACCATTATGTCAAAAAGAATAGATTTAGATTATTCAGACGCAGTTGTAAAATTTCAACAAGAGCAAAATATCTTTCAAGCATCATTAAGTGTAGCGGGTAAGATTATCCCGATGAGTCTTGTTGACTATATATAAGGCTAAATTTCGTAATCAATGTGAATTTTAGTTTTGTATTGACACAAAAAAATCAAACTGTAGTATTGATTTACGGATTTAGTGCAAGGCTATGCACATTTTTTGAGAGGTAAGCGGAAGTGAAAGTAGTAACCAGTCGTTTCGGTGAAATTGAAGTACCTGATGACAGTGTGATTAATTTTCCCGAAGGTGTTGTCGGATTTAAAGAGTGTAATAAATTTGTAATCTTTGATTGCAGTGACGATGGAGTTTTTAAGTGGCTTCAATCTTGTGATAAAGATGATGTAGCCTTTGTTATTTGCGAAGCATCAATGATTGTGCCTGAGTATCAAGCAATCTTGGGACAAAAAGAATTAGATGCCTTGCAAGCAAAAGATCTATCCGAATTGGTTACTTGCCTGATTTTATGTATTCCTGAAGATCCAAAAGAGATGACTGCAAATCTGCTCGGTCCGATTGTATTTAATGCTGAAAAGAGAGTGGGAATGCAGATGGTTTTGATTAACCCAGGATATTCAACTCAATACAAGGTATTTGCAGACCCTGATAATGATTCAAAAAAATCTGATAAATCAGCTAAGAAGGAGGATAACAATGCTCGTTCTTAGTCGGCGTAAAGATGAAACTATAATGATTGGTGACGATATAGAAATAACTATTGTTGATCTAAAGGGTGATACCGTAAGAATCGGCATTGCTGCTCCAAGAGAGGTTTCTGTTCATCGCAAAGAAGTTTACGAAGCTATTCAAAAGGAAAATATCTCTGCCGCTAAACAACAAGTGTTGCCGGATGTTAAGGCACTTGGTGCATTAGGTGCAATGCTTAAAGGGAAGAAATAAATTAGCTTAAATTCAGTCTGTGGAATTTAAGTTAATAGCTATTTCCTTTAAATTTTTATAGGTCTAAGAATTTATCGCTTGAGAAACTGCATTGATTATGTCTTTCCCTGAAAATGGTTTTTTAATAAATCCAAGCAAACCATTTTCTTTCATTTTATTGACATCTTTGCCGTCGGTATATCCGGAGATTACAATAAACTTTATTTGATTATTGATTTCCTTTAGAGTAAAAAAGCAATCACTACCATTCATTTTAGGCATTACCATATCACATAAAACCAAATCGATATTATCTGCTTGATCCCTATATATAGCAACTCCTTCCTCACCGTTATTGGCGAGAAATACTGTATAACCCGTAGATTTCAAGGTTTCATAAATCGTTAATCGCATAACCTCTTCGTCGTCAATTACAAGAATAGTGCCGGTTGTTTTCTTTTTTCTCGATGACTTTGGTTTTGGCTTATCCTTCAGTTTTTTCTCTTTCGTGAGTGATGGCAGCAACACTGTAAAACAACTGCCTTCACCTATTTTGCTTTCAACAAGAATTATCCCTTTGTGCTGTTTGACAATTCCATGCGCACTTGCCAACCCAAGTCCTGTTCCTTTGTCTTTTTCTCTCGTACTGAAGAATGGTTCAAAAATTCTGCTCATTAACTCTTTTGACATACCACAGCCATTGTCTCTAATCTTGACCTCTAAATAAGGGATATCGCTATTTAATTCTCCATGGAAAGAATCTCCAGCTTGCTGTTTTGCATCGATGTTTCTTATTGAAATATCAATATTTCCCCCATCTGGCATGGCGTGGGTGGCATTAATCAAAACATTTAAAAATAAATTTTGAAGTTCTGAATATTCACCACTAATCCAAGTGTTTCCCGCTTTAATTTCAGTGTTAATATTAATTCTCTTGTCTGCCGTATTTCTAATTATATCCAAGAGATCTTCAATGACACAGCTAATATCTAAAGTGGAAAACACTATCGCTTGTTTGCGACTAAATGAAAGTAATTTTGAAGCAAGCTCTGATGCTCTGCCGGCAGAATTAGCTATCATTGAGACATATTTTTGCTTGGCATCTTCTTTAGGTAGTTTGCTGGCCAATAATTCTGCCGAACCAAGAATTCCCCCTAACATATTATTAAAGTCATGAGCAATACCGCCTGCAAGTTGGCCGACTGCTTCAAGTTTTTGACTATGACCAAGTCGCTCTGTAAGTTTTAATTCGTTGGTTATGTCACGAAAGATTATTACTCTTCCTGAAATATTATCGCCTGATGATTTGATTTCAGATTCAGATAATGATATATAACATTCAGAGCCATCTTTGGCAATTAAGATTCTTTGGTTTTCGTTATTGATAAGATTTTCCTCGATTTTTTTTGAAGATAATTTTGGTTTCCTGCGTGTTGAAAAAACTTGTGTTAAAGAGGAACCCTTAGCTTCTTTGAAATCCCATTTCGTAATTTTTTCAGCAGTGGGATTCATTCTCGCAATTTTCCCATTTGTATCAACTGCAAGAACTCCTTCCCCGATTGAATCTAAAATATTTGCAATATATTGATGTGGCTTATCTAATGATAAAATCATTTTTTTGAGATTAAATGCTAATATCTCAATTTCTGTTGGACCTTTAATCTTTAAATTAATTTCAGAAATTCCATCCCTTACTATTTGATTTGAAGTTTTTGCAATTAATGAAATGGGTTTGGCAATACTATTTGCCACCATCCATGCAATTATCAAACCTATAAATAAAAATATTCCAGCCATCTCAAATATTTTTTTCCGCAAAGACAACGCAGGCAATTGTAAATCTTCTTTATAGACAGAGGTGCAAATATACCAGCCAAAGGGTTTAAAGTAGGAAAGAAATCCAACCTTTTCATAATTATATTCGTTGGGATGATTTGGTCTGCTCCACCGATAAAAGACTTTACCATCTTTATTTTTTTCGGCACAATTAATTATTTGTTGTTGAACGTTTCTAATCCTCTGTTTATCTCTGGTAAATTTTTTAATGTTTTTATTATACACTGGATGTAATAAAAAATTAGAGTTCTTATCAAAAATAAAGATATAACCATTTTGAGCCAATCTAATCTTTTTTAATTCTTTAAAAATTCTGTTTCTGTCTTTTTTTATTTGCTTGGCAAATTCGTTTTCAATGTCATCGATATATAAACCGGTGCCAATCAACCATTCCCATGATTTATAAATTTTAACAAATGCAATTTTATTTGCAGATTTAGATAAGCCATTAGCTGTTGGTTTTGGCCAGATGTAGGGAACAAACGCCTCGGCATCCTTTTTTTCTTGGCATATTCTTACAAATTCCGCATTTAAGTTTTTACCATTATTGAGTGCTTCGTAACATAATTTATCATTAGATAAATGTCCATCAAGTTGAGGGACGACCGGATGCATCAGCATATAAGGAATTGGTTTTTGACAATCTTGAATCCAAAAATACCCTGTCCCATTCAAAAACCGCAACTTTTTGATTTGTTTTAAGGCATATTTCTTTGCCTGCTCTTGAGTTATTTTACCGTTAAGATAATCCTGTCTTGTTTCTTCAATGATGTCAAATGCCAAAGTTGTAACATTTTTTAATAGTTTTTTTCGACCGGTTAAAAGCGTAGCATAGTGAGATTTTGAATTTAACCAAGATTCTTTTATTTTATCTACCGCACAATTAAGCTCCTGTCTTGTTTTTGCAATTTGATTATTGGTGGTCTGATTTATTATATAATTTTGCACGACAACGGTTAACGAGGCAACAAATACAATCATTACGATTGAAAATAATAACATTATTCGTGTCTTTAATGAATACATACTGCCCTATCTCGTCTTATTTGTTTTAAATTTCACAATACAATAAATGATGGTTTTTAAGTTTGTCAAAGGTAATCAACCTTAAAATTTCATTTGTGCCTTTAATCTTAAAAATTCTTTAAATTCTTCTTTCGAATAAGTATCATTTGCTGAAGTCGTGATGGTTTTCAATGTTTTGATGTCAAGTAATGCATCCATCCCGGTTCTTATTGTCTCCGGCTCAAAATCAATTGATTCCAGCTTTGTTCCGAATAATGGAGTAAGATCTGTTATGTGTGTATTGTTAATTGTCAGTGATTTGAGACTATGTCCTTTTAATGGAGAAAGGTTTTTAACCGGAGTATTTTTTATTATAAGATTATCTATCTTTATCCGATTAATATAATTAAGATTCGATAGATTTGCATCTAAAATTGTAAGCTTTTTGAATTCCATATTAATCAGAGGCCTAAGAGTTCTTATGTCTTCTCCTGAAAGAGTTAATTCAAATCCATCTTTTTCAATATTAAGTTTAATGCTTTTTAATTGCCAATGCCCGGCAAGAGTTTGCATATATTTATTGAAAGTCTTTCTTAATTCCATTTGTTTTTTTGCTTTTTTAAGCCATAACTTAGCTTCTTGTCGTCGTCCGATGTCGGTTGTTGAATTTATAATATCGTGGAATAGCTTTATTGAGGTTTGATAATAACCAGTTCTTAAATATCTTTGAGCTAAGGTCATTATGTCAACCTTTCGTGGTGAACCGAGTTTGTATATTCTAATATTATCATACCATATATCAGAGCCGAAACTATAAATTCCAACCCCTGAGCGTTCCGGCCCTGCTAAGGTATTTGGGTCTTTGATTTTAAAAATTAATTTTTCATTGACCGTCATTGATAGTTCTGCATCTATCTTTTCCGCACGGACATGGTAGATTTTATTTGGTTTAAGTGGAGAAATTACTTCGCTCCATAGGGGCGGACCACCTTCTCTCTGGAGGCTATTTCTTGTATTATTATTTCCTCCATACTGAAATATATAACCATAATCATTAAACATATTTCCTTTTTTGCCACGCATTGACGACATAAAGCATGTTACATCGTTAAGGTATGAATCTTTTTGATAGCACTCAAATTCAATTTTAATATCTCCAACGATGGGTTTTCTGAGGGTTAGTCTTCTTTCACCATCACTTTTAAATATGTGTAGTTTGTTATTTTTAATTTCATATTTAGCGTTGCCTTCGAAAATCCAATTATCCGAAATATTTGGATTATCAAAACTTTCCGAGAATACTAACCTCCATTCTCGTCTATTTTCGAATCGCAATCTGCTTTCTAATCTTTTTCTTACTCGTTCTTCATTTAATCTTTCTTTACTTGCTTTTAATTTTTCTCTTTCAGCTTTTAGCTTTTCCCTTTCGACACTTTTGGTTTTTTCCCTCGCTTTTTTAATGTTTTTTCGGGATATTCCTCCAATTGCTACGAGGATAACAATGGCGATAGCAATAACTATACTGACAGCTTTATTCCTTTTGAGTAATTTGATAAATGCTTCAATTAAACTGTCAGGTTTGGCGCTTACTGAGTATCCTGCAATATAGCGGTTAATGTCGTTGCGTAATTTGGATACCTTTTGGTAGCGATTGTGAGGAGAATAACTTAAGGCCTTCATTGTGATTGCCTCAAGTTCCTTTGGTATTTGTCGTTCCGGTGTTCTTTTTTTAGGGCTAACAATTTGTTGATTACAAACTGCGTCAATCACTGTTTTTATATCACCATCTTCCACCGGTGTTTTTAAGGTAAGTATTTCATAGAGGAGTGCACCAAGACTGTAAATGTCGCTTCTTCTGTCAATTTGAGAATTTTCACCTCTTGCCTGTTCGGGAGACATATACAGAGGAGTGCCGATAATATGACCATCAAGAGTGTCGTGTGGATTTTTGCTATCAAGGTCTTTTCTTATTGTTGAGACACCTCTGTGGATAAAATCATTTTTATTTCTCTTCTCATTCATATGTTTTTGGAGAGGAGTTTCTCTTTCTTTATTCTCTGCATCCACAACCATTGCTATCCCCCAGTCCATGACCAATACTTCACCATAATCACCAATCATGATATTTGCCGGTTTTAGGTCACGGTGAATAACTCCCTTGGAGTGGGCAAAAGCAATGGCATTACATACGCTTACTATTGAGCGTATAAGTCTCATTTGTGAATATTCTTTTTTTGATTCGGGAATTTCGTTTCTTAAATCACTTAGGATTGAATCTAAATCTCTACCGTTGACGTATTTCATGGTAAAAAATAATCTATTTTTTTCATCTATCCCAATGTCATGTATCGGAACAATATTAGGATGTTCTAATTGTCCAATGACTTGTGCTTCTTCAAGAAATCTTGTTTTGGCATCTTCATTTGCAGTCTCTGGCATTAGTTTTATCGCAACCTTGCGTCGCATATTTTTATCCACCGCACTCATGATTGTACTCATTGCCCCTCTGCCAATTTCTTCTTGAATAGAGTATTTTTCAATTGTTGATAAATCGCAAAGAAGCTCTCTCACGGGTTTGCCGGTTTGAGATGGATTTGTTTTGCTTACAGCAATAGTCTCTTTCGCATCGGTTGAAGGTGTTTTTGTAATATTGTGGTTGTTCTCTTTTTCATTATCAATCTCAATAAGGCTCGATGCACAATTTTCACAGACCTTGAATTCATCTTCCATATCAATCGGCAATTTGCTCTCTTTTTTGCATTTACTACAAATATACTTTTTCATGCCATGTCCCATAAAGGTAAACCGGTGGTGGAGTCAAAGCCTCTTGATAGGTTTTTTCCTATAAATTCTTCAATAATAAACTCTCCTGCAAAAATGATTGTGCCTTGTGCAAGATGCCCACCAAACGCATTGCCTTTTTCATCACCCAATGTGATGTGAGCGTGGATGATTGCCGATTCGTCTTTGGTTGAAATATTGCCAATCAATGATAATATCTCAAGGTGCTTATCTAATTCGGTAAATTGATAGATTTTACTGGTTTGATTATAATAACCTAAGTTTGCCTTTTTTACAGCACCGATTGCCTGAACCTTACCCAGCGTGATATCATTTTTGACACATATTTCTGTAAGCTCATCAATCAGGTCTTTTCCAAAATCAAGTTTTCCTATAATTGTCTTGCCAGCTTTTACTTTATTGTAACTTGGCATAGGTTCTCCTCCATTTTTGAATTTAAATTCCGCAGTTAGAATTCAGATTGAATAAAGTACAAACACAGTATATTGATACTTATTTATGAGTATAGTAAAAAAAAGATAAAATGTAGGGTAGCAATGGGTAAAGCACCCAATTTTTTTTGCAACAATTAGGTGATTGACATTATTTGCCAACCTTTTATACTCTTCATTTCTATTTTAAACAGGAGTAACTCAATATGGCCCTAAGTGTTGGAATTGTTGGCCTTCCTAATGTGGGAAAATCAACTATCTTTAATGCCCTTACTCGGCAACAGAATGCAGAATCTGCAAACTATCCTTTTTGCACAATTGAGCCGAATAAAGCAATTGTGCCAGTTGTTGATCAGCGAGTCTTTAAATTGGCTGAAATTGCCGGTTCAGAAAAGGTATTGAATGCAGTAGTCGAAATTGTTGACATTGCAGGACTTGTGAAAGGTGCGAGTAAGGGTGAGGGACTCGGCAATAAGTTTCTTGGCAACATTCGGCAGACTTCTGCCATCTTGCATGTTGTTAGATGTTTCGATGATTCCGATATTATACACGTTGATGGTTCAATTGATTCGGTTAGAGATGTGGAGATTATTGAGCTTGAGCTGGTGATTGCTGATTTACAATCTCTTGAGAAACGGATTTATTCACTTGGTAAAAGAGCTAAGGCAGACAAGGCAGTAAAGCCAATGATTGAAATTGCAGAAAAGTTAATTATTCATTTTCAAGAAGGAAAGCCTGCTTCTACCTTTGCGGAGCGAGATGCACTTCCGGCAAAGGAGCTTTATCAGGATCTTGATTTTTTGACAGATAAACGTGTTATTTATTGTGCTAATGTTGATGAAGATTGTTTGGCTAATGACAATGACTATGTCAAAAAACTCAAGGCATATGCTGATGAAAAAGGTGGCGAGGTTTTAAAAATTTGTGCAAGAATGGAGGAAGAGTTTGGTGCTCTTGAGGATGAAGAAATTGCAGAGTATCTCGATTCTTATGGAATTAAAGAAAGTGGGCTTGAGCAGGTAATTGTTCGTTGCTATGAAACTCTTGGTCTTATTAGTTATTTTACTGTTGGACCAAAGGAGGCACGAGCATGGACGATTCAAGATGGATGGAAGGCACCGAGGGCTGCATCAGTAATTCATACTGATTTTGAAAAGGGATTTATTCGGGCAGAGGTAATTGCTTACGATGATTATATTGCAAAGGATGGCGAGGCAGGAGCTAAGGCAGCCGGAGTCATGCGAGTTGAAGGAAAAGACTACATCGTCAAGGATGGCGATGTAATGCACTTTAGATTTAACGTATAGGTATTGGAGAAAAAATGTCACTTATAGAAAAAACCAGAAATGGTGAAATGTCAGGAATGATTGATGAGGTTGCGGCTGTAGAAAATGTTTCCGGCGAATACCTTCGTGATAGAATTGCAGACGGTACCGCTTGCATTCCTTGGTCTCTGGGGCATCATCTTGACAAGCCGTGTGCAATTGGCAAGGGATTAAAGATAAAGGTAAATGCAAATCTTGGAACATCAAGAGATAAATGTTGTATCGAAACCGAATTAAAAAATTAAAAGCTGCGGTTGATGCAGGGGCAGATGCAATTATGGATCTTTCAACAGGTGGAAATTTGCGTGAGGTGAGAGCCGCAATTAGAGAGAACTGTCCCGTAACCTTGGGTAGCGTCCCTGTCTATGAAGTTATTTCTAATGCGATTGATGCAGGTACAACCCCAAGAGATATAACTGGCGACCAAATGCTTGAAGCTGTTCGACTACACGCAAAAGACGGCATTGACTTCGTAACTGTTCATTGTGGATTAACAATGCGTTGTGTTGAGCACTTGCAGAATAATCGAAGGATTGCCGGTGTGGTATCAAGAGGCGGTTCTTTTTTGGCTCGTTGGATGATAAACAATAAAACTGAAAATCCTTATTATGAACGGTTTGATGAGCTGTTGGCGATTTGTAAAGAAAACGAAGTTACTATTTCACTTGGTGACGGTCTTCGCCCCGGCGCTCTTGCCGATGCTGGCGATAGGGCACAAATGGAAGAGCTTTATAATCTTGGAGATTTAGTGCTTAGAGCAAGGGAGGCAGGAGTGCAGGTAATGGTGGAAGGTCCGGGACATGTTCCTCTTCAAGATGTTGAGGCACAAATTAGAATGCAAAAAGTAGCGTGTCATGATGCTCCATTTTATGTATTAGGGCCACTTGTTACCGATGTTGCTCCTGGATACGATCATATTGTTGGTGCAATTGGAGGTGCATTGGCAGCCAAGGCAGGTGCTGATTTTTTATGTTTCTTGACCCCTGCAGAGCATCTCCGTTTGCCTGACGCTCAAGATACTAAAGAAGGCGTAATTGCTTCCCGAATTGCTGCTCACGCAGCTGATATCGCAAGGGGTTTGCCTCATGCTAGGGATTGGGATGATGCAATGAGTAAAGCAAGAAAAGCGATGGATTGGGACAGTCAATTCTCTTTATGTATGGATCCTGAAACTGCCAGAGCAAGAAGAGCAGAGGCAATGCCTGATGATTCTTCGGTTTGCACAATGTGCAGTGAGCTTTGTGCACTTAAAGACGACCTGTAATTGACCTAAATTCCGCAGTTGATACGAAATTTAAGATAAATAATGTTCGGCAGCCATGGCTGCGGTTGCTCCTTCGCCTACTGCGGTTGTTATTTGCCGATAACTGTTTTTTCTAACATCTCCTACGGCAAAGAGTCCCGGGATATCTGTCATCATATTTGTATCAACCTTAATTTCTGAGCCATTGGTTTCGGGAAGAATTTTATCTACAACCTGAGAATTTGGGGTAGTGCCAACAAAAATAAATATTCCATCAATTGGTAATTGAGATACCTCGTCTTTTGTTTTTATTGAAAGTGATTCTACTGCTTTTTCTCCATTGATGGCAGTTACAACAGTATTCCATAGAATATTTATTTTTTCGTTTTTATCAATTTGATTGCGGTAAATTTTTTCGCCCCTTAATTCATCACGACGATGGATTATTGTAACTTCTGAGGCAAATTTACTTAGATACAATGCCTCTTTTAATGCTGTATCTCCGCCACCAACAACAGCTACCTTTCGATTGCGAAAAAATGGTGCATCGCAAGTTCCGCAATAGCTTACCCCTCTGCCACGCAAACGCTCTTCACCTTCAACCTCAAGCTTTCTTGGTGCCGAGCCAGTAGCAACAATTACAGCTCTTGCTTCAATCGTTTTGTCGCCAAGGCTAATGACAAATAAATCTTGTTCTTTTTTGATTTCCGTGGCGTCAGCCATGATAAATTCTGCCCCAAAGCTTTCCACTTGGCTTTTCATTTTTTCTGCTAAGGCATGCCCATCTACTCCATCAGGGAAGCCGGGATAATTGGCAATATCCATCGTTATTCCCATTTGTCCACCAACAGCCATTTTTTCGATAACACATACTTTGAGATCTGCTCTACCGGCATAAATAGCGGAGGTAAGTCCACCGGGTCCACTTCCAATAATTGCGAGGTCATATTTTTGCGACATTATTTACTCCTTTAAAGATGGTTGATGCTTAAGCTCGTTGAAGCGTCATTATTGTTATCCTAAATCTCTAAGTTGAAATTTTTAATTGAATTTCGCATTAGCTACGAAATTTAGATTAAAATGAATATGATGTTAAAAATCCGAACAAATCACCTTGACCGTTATCCCAATTTGATAAGTTATTTCTATACCATTCGTGGCTGTATTCTAATGAGAAGCCTATGCCATTGTCACAAGTATAATTTATGCCAGCTCCGGCGTGATAGATGTTTTCCTCTAAATCTATACCGAGAGATTTGAATACTCCGTTATCCATAAATACGGCATCACCTTGTGCAACAAGTTCTATCTTTGGAGTTAGCTCATAGGTCATACCGAGTGATACTACATGTGCCCGCAATTCTACAAAATGAGCAGCATGCCAAGTATAACTCCACTCTCCATAGATGTCCCATTTTTCATTAGAGGTCACATAATCAAACGCCATTGCTACTGCCATTTGGTCGTCATCTACTGCCGGACCTACCGCATTAAAGGTAGCAATATCAGCTCCATTCTTAGTAGCAATTGCCCTTAGTCTAGTGTCAGCAAGTTCGCCAAGTCCATCAATTCTACCTAAGGCAGCAGTACCATCGGTAGTATTACCACCATCCGCAATATGCTCTTCATTCTCATCCATAGAATCTTGATGTTGATTTATAAACGAACCTGTTAAGGTTAATCTTGAATTAGGCTTAAAGGTAAGACGAGTTGCCCATGATTGAATCCCAGTATCTTCCGAGCGGTCTTCATGCATTCCTGTACTATCTTGAAAGGCTGTAATTTCAAAGGTTGCCAGTTCTTTATATTTATATGAAGCAGTTACTCCCCAGCGATTTTTGACATCTCCTGTCCATGATGCCATGATAGATTGACTTTCGTGGAAACCTTCTTCACTATCAGAAAATTTAGTTGCAGTTTTATCGGTTGGGTTACTACTGTCAGCAATTGGCTCTCCTCCGCCAATAACATACGGGCCTCCGTCATCAACACAAGCTCCGGTGGAGCAAAGGTTATTTTTTAGTTGTCCATAAGCTATTTCGTGTTTACCAAAGAGCATTGTCCAGTTACTACCACGAACATTTTCCCAAACGAAGTTAACCTCTTCAATTAAATCTCCATCTGAACCGGTATCATCTAAATCTAATTTCATAAATAAATATGTATCCGCACCGGCATCAACTCTAATATTCAAATCTGCATCTGCTGAATCATAGTATGAACGAGTAATTTGGTCGTCAGCGTCATTGGCTTCATTTCTCCTCGATACCACAAAACCGATTTCAACCTTACCGCCAATCTTGATTGTCCCTTTTTTCCTAAGACTCATCAGCGATTCTGCACTTCCTTCATTATTTATTGAAGTTGCAAGTTGAGCCTCAAGGGTTGCCACTCTTGCTTGCATATCAGCAATCTCCGACTGGTCACTAGCAATAGCAGAACAACCAAGCATCACCCCCATGATAAATATTTTTTTACAATTCCCATTTTATATTCCCCTACAAAATAATTTGAAATTTATTTTAACTCTTCCAAAAGGATGCCAGTTACGAAAGTTAAATTAAACGACTAATCATAAATTAATTGTTTTCTTTTTTTTGTCAATTTTTACCTTTAATATTTATAAAAAATCTTGACGATTATGTGTATCGTAAGATACTTTGATTCATAAGATTAGATTTTTTTACCTTAGATAAAAGAAAGGAATATCTCGCAATTTGGGAGATAATCAAAAAATGACAGATAATAACCAAGAAGAGATTATTGAAAAAGATATAGTTACCAAAAGTGTTGAAAAAGTAGCCTTAGCATGGAAACAGATAATATTTTTAGCTGTTGTTTTGATTTTTGGGGTTGCAATTTACGCAATAGTTAAAAACCAGCAACACACCGCAGAAAAAATCGCCTGGAAGACTACTGCCCAAGCAATGTTGAGTAAAGATGTACAAAAAGAATTAGAAAAAACAATCCGAGAGTTTCCAAATACAGAGGCAGCCACTTATGCCACACTACAATTAATCAAAATTAATTTTGATGCCAATGAAATTACTAAGGCACGAGTAATTGCCAAGGACTTTTTGAGCAAAAAACCGACAAACTATTTCGCACCACAAATAAGGGTAGAATATGCACGACTTCTTGAATGGGAAGGTAAGTGGGAAATGGCAAAAGATGAATATACAAAAATATCTAACGGTTATCTATTGCCAGAATCAATGATGGGTAAGGCTCGTTGCTTAGAACAACTCAACAAACTTGAACAAGCAAAGGTTGAATACAAAAAAATCATTTCTAAACGTAAACAAGAAGGATGGTGGCAGACAACAAAAAATATCAAAAAGACCGCATCATTCAGACTTGCCGCAATAGATAGCATACAAAGCAATTCTCCAGAGGTTACTATTTCTCAAGATTCAAAAGAAAAGAAGCCCGATGCTTCCTCTAAGAAATAACTCAAAGAAAGAATCGTAGGAGAGAAGCATTGACTAATCTGAATGAGATTTCTGAATTACTGCAAAAAGGCAAAGCAAAGGAGGTTACCGAACAAGTATCCTCTGCCCTCGAAGAAGGAATTGCCCCTGAAAAAATCCTTCAAGAAGGGTTACTTGCAGGGATGGCAATCATTGGTGAAAAATTTAAGAACAATGACATTTACGTCCCCGAAGTATTAATTGCCGCTAGGGCAATGAACCAAGCAACGGAAGTTCTCGCACCAGCTCTTGCCCGTGCAGGAGTTGAAGCAATTGGAACACTTGTCATCGGCACAGTCAAAGGCGACCTCCACGACATTGGTAAAAATTTGGTCGGAATGATGTTTAAAGGTGCTGGATTTACAGTCGTTGATTGCGGAATTGATGTATCTGCCGAAACCTTTGTTGAAAAAGCAAAAGAAAGTGGGGCAGAAATTATTGCCTTGTCAGCTCTTCTCACAACCACAATGCCGGCAATGAAAGATATTGTCATTGCCGTCAGAGAAGCAATCCCCAACGCTAAAGTAATCATCGGTGGTGCACCGGTAACCCAAGCATATTGTGATGAAATTAAGGCTGACGGATATTCCCCTGATGCGGCAAGTGCTGTGGATTTAGCAAAAAAACTCCTCAATATATAACCTAAATTCCGCATCATCTACGGAATTTAGGATTAACTATTCACTTATTTTGTTGAAGCTCTCATTTCATCAGCAACAAATTTACAATATTTTTCTGCCAATGCCTTGGCTTGTTTACCAGTCTTCGCTTCGCTTATAACTCTTAAAACCGGCTCGGTATTACTTGCTCTTAAATGAACCCAACTATCTTTCCATATTAGCTTTGTTCCATCTTGAGTATCAATTTCATCACAGTCTGAAATGTCGAGTAACTTTTTGGTTATTGCAGTTACTGCCATTTTATCACATTCTGTTTTTTCTTTTACCATTGTATATTTTGGAATTTCTGAAACTAATTCAGATACGGTCTGCCCGCTTTCTAATAAATATTGAAGCATTAAAGCCATTCCTGTCAAGCTGTCTCTACTGTAATTTATTTGTGGAAGGATTACTCCGCCATTGCCCTCTCCTCCCAATACTGCACCAATATCAATCATTTTGTCAGCGACATTAACCTCACCAACCGGAACTCTCACCACCTCACAACCAAATTCAGAGGCAATATCTTCAATCATTCTTGAGGTGCTTACATTTGTAACAATCGCTCCTTTTTTCTTGCCCAATTGATAACGAGTACAGAGAGCAAGGCTGTATCCCTCGCCGATGTAAGAACCTTTTTCACTAACATAGGCAACTCTATCGGCATCAGGATCAAGAGCAAAACCAATGTCACAATTATTTTTTTTCACTACTTTAGAAAGCTCAGTCACATTTTGTTTTGTTGGTTCAGGTGTTCGTGGAAAAATCCCATCCGGAGTACAATATAGTTTGTTTATTTTGCAATTAAGACGAGTCAACAGCATTGTTGCCATATCGACCCCAGCACCATTACAACAGTCAATTGCTACCTTAAATTTCTTACGTCTAATAGCTTTGACATCAACTAATTTTAATACCTTTTCAA
>CAMZKK010000126.1 GCA_947311175.1 uncultured Planctomycetota bacterium
CTTTACTATGAACCATAAGAATTTCTTCTCTTCCATTCTGGTCAGGAAGATCAACATAGACTCGTCTATCAAATCTACCTGGACGCAAGAGTGCCGGGTCAAGAACATCGGGACGATTTGTTGCAGCCACCACAATGATATCTTGATCAGACTCAAACCCATCCATTTCAACAAGGATGGCATTGAGAGTTTGCTCTCTTTCATCATGTCCACCACCACCGCCATAACCACCGCCACGCTTACGACCCACTGCATCAATTTCATCAAGAAAGATAATGCAAGGAGCACTTTCCTTTGCCTGCTCAAATAAATCTCGCACTCGACTAGCGCCAACGCCCACAAACATTTCAACGAAATCAGAACCGGAGATACTAAAGAAAGGAACATTTGCTTCTCCGGCAATCGCCTTAGCAAGCAAGGTCTTGCCTGTTCCTGGTTCGCCAATGAGCAAAATCCCATGAGGAAGCCGACCGCCAAGCACTCTAAATTTATCAGGATTACGCAAGAATTCAATTATTTCAAATACTTCATCTTTTGCTTCTTCAATTCCTGCGACATCGGCAAAAGTCTTTTTAACCTTGTCTGAAGTTATTCTCTTAGCTCGACTCTTACCAAAGGATAGAACACCTCCTCCTCCCATACTTTTCATCTGTCTAAAGAAGAGAAAATAAATCAGGAAGAAAATCAAAAAATATGGAATCATCTGCAATAGTGCTTTTATTGTGGGATTAAGCTCTCCAAACTTTACATCAATCCCATTCTTCCTAGCGAACTCAGCCAATTCTTTATTTGACTCACCATCCCCCTTTAAGACAAAATTTTCCTTAGCCCCTGCATCCTGTCCATCAAGGCGATACTTTCCTTTAATGTTTTTTGTTTCTTTATCAATAACAATAGACTCGACTCGTCCGTCCTCAATTTTTGAATAAATTTGAGAATACGACAACTCCTCAGTCTTGCCACTTTTGACATCTGAGCCAAACGAATAAAGCAGCAAAAATACCAAAACGATTGCCAGCCAAACTAATGGTCCTCGATGGCGCTTCAAATCAAATCCTTGCTCATTCTTTTTGTCATTTGTTTTTTTATTGCTGTTGTCATCTTCGTTGTTCTGTTTTTCTTCGTTATCCTGTTTTTCCAAAATTACCTCCAAGGTGTAAGTTTAATTAAATATTTTTACCACATACCAATAGTGCGACGGGCAATTTCTGACGCCAATTCATCTAATGCCTTTGTTTCTGCAGAGCTTCTGTTTTCTCCACGATCAAGGTCATATACTCCGGCAGCCGAACTAGAATTACTACTCCGAAGTACCACTTTATCTAAAATGTTTTTGCCCTGAATGTTATCTTTAAAAGTTAACATTACCGTAATACTAAGGCGAATACTGTCAGGGCGGTCATTTTTGTCAGACCTGATAACACGCTTTTGAACATCGGTAATTTCTCCTTCGATAGTGGCGTCTTCGCCACTTTTAACAACTCTAACGCGAGGGTCTTTAGCCAGCTTTTCAATAACAGCTCTGGTTAATTTTGACTCTAAACCATAATAAAACTTATTGCACTTAAAGACAGGAACCCTAACCGTTTGAATATGCTCAGGCAAGCTACCATGTGCCGAATAACGACAACCGACAATCACTAAACTTAATGCCAAAACAATCAATAATGTATTCATTCTTCTTTTAAACATTTTTATCTCCTTAATATTTTTAATGCTAATCTTTAAATTCATTGCTTAGCTTCCATTTGTTTTTGGTTGGTGATAACTCTATATCATTATTTTCCTCAATCTCCGAATCAACAGTAATTGGAGTATTGAGAGTTCTTTCAATTGCTTCGACATTAATCCCTGGTCCATTAACATCACCAACAGTTTTAGGTAGCACTTGCTGTTCTTTATTTTTACCCAAGCTGACATTTTTCTCTTTTTTTGCTTTTTCTCTCGCATATTTTTCTAATTCAAGCTCCGGTTCTTGCTCATCTTCATTCATACTATTTTGAGCTTTATCTGATGCGAGAGATTTTTCATCAGCAACTGAATCTATTGACATTTCAGCACCATTTGTCTGTGATTTCTTTTCCTGATATTTTTTGAGCTCTAACTCTGCTTCTTTTTCGTATTCTAACAAACGCTTTTTGGTTTCTACAAGAGAGCTATCTTCTACTGGAGGAGCAATTACAGGCTCAACGGAACGAGCGATTGATTTTTTTAATATATTATTTTTAGGAACTATCGCTGGCTTGACAACAGTCTTTTCTTCGCCAGCAATCTCAACAAGAACATCATTATCATCAATATCCGCTCCTATCGGCCTACCTGCAACTGAATCCCTGACAACTACCGTAGAAGGGACATCAATCTCCTGTCTTTTAATTGTGGCAACACGATTCTCTTCGACAACCCTATTTTTCATTTTGGAAATATGCTGCGAAGAAGTATTATCACTATTCTGAAAAACATTTGCCTTGCCAATAGTATTTAGCCTACTTTCCTCTGCAGCCAAATCAACAGTAACATTACCAACTTCATAAATCTTATCTATCGGCTTTACACTAACTGCAGAATAACCCATTTGAGGAGTTTCTTTAAAGGAAGATACTTTGCCAACAGAAGACTTATTGTCATTCTTATTTTTCTGCCAAAACAACAACTTATTTGCAACCGGTATCTTAGAAACATTTGGTAAGGGAAGATTTGGTAGATTAAATTTACGTTCATCAAGACCTTTTTTAGGACGACCATCTTTGAGTAATTTAGAAAGAAGCAACCTTGTTGCAGCAGCAGTCCTGGTTTTCGGGTAACGCTTAACAACCTCTTTGAGAGAAAAAATAGCTGCGTCATAACTCTTAGGATTACCACGTTTAACATAAAATACCGCAGCCTCATACATCCTCTTTGCTTCTTTTTCTTGAAGGGTATCTAAATCCTCATCAAGTGTCCTCTTTATTTCTTTGTTTTTTGATTTGTTTTTACTTTGAGCGATTTCAACCTGAAGCTCCTTTAATCGCTTTTTTGCTTCATCAAGAGTTCCATGTCCAAGCTGGACATTAGCTAACGCAATTCTGTATCTCGCAAGTGGAACAAGCTCACTTTCCGGAAAATTTGAGAGCAAAATAGAAAGATTGTCCTTTGCTTTTTGCGCTGCATTCAATTCAAGATATGCCATCCCCAATTCACTATATGAATCATCAGCAAAGGGGCCGTATTCATCATGTTTGATAACTGCCTTAAATACCTCAATCGCCATAACCAAAG
>CAMZKK010000127.1 GCA_947311175.1 uncultured Planctomycetota bacterium
CAATCAAAAAGACAACTGCTAAAGATAATAACGTTTCAATGCTTTATCATAAAATAAGTAAAATGTTTTTAACCTATGGCGGAGTAGTAACAATCGTTTTTTTTGCTTATCTTGAACAAAAATTGATTGATTTAAAAATCCCTTTTAATTTT
The DNA here is from genome assembly GCA_947311175.1 of uncultured Planctomycetota bacterium. Lineage (GTDB taxonomy): Bacteria > Planctomycetota > SZUA-567 > SZUA-567 > JAFGNG01 > CAMZKK01. Next base: position 153 of record CAMZKK010000127.1, read on the forward strand.
ATTGAGCTAGTATTTGGTTTATTTTGGATGACGTTAGGAATGCAAATTGCTATTCATGCAATCAATAAGTGGATATATCAAATATGTGGTGAACATAGCTGTGCCCATTTGGCGGGGGGCGAGAAAAACTAGGCCACGGCGGAGGGTAAGGGGCTAAGTGAAGCCATTTATTGATGCCATTATAGAAGACGAGGAAAATCGTGGTGTTGAGTAGCCATGCTTGAATTTATAGGGGAAGATTCTAAATAATAATATTGCCTAATTTGCGCAGTTGAAATTTATAATTAAAAATCACATACATTTTGTGGGTATAAAAGCATCTGCAAGGGGAATTATTAAAAATGCCTTTATCGATAGCTAACGAGTCTTCGTTTTTCAGTTTTTAACTAAATTTCGTATTAACTGCGGAATTTAGTTGAATGGTTGCCTTTTAGGAATAATAATAATGTTGCAATTGTAGTTGAATACTATAAACTAAGTAAATTGTTGATAGTGCTTGTAATGGATTTTGCATCTATATCGCAGGTAAAAGTTTGATTGTAGTTAATTAGGAGATAGTTTTAATGTTAACCGATGTTAAGTTGGCATGTTCGGCAGCGTCATGGGGAAAAAGTGGGTTTGTTGAGGCTGTAGAGGCAATCTCTAAGGTCGGTTATGATGGGATTGAATGTTCCGCATATTTGGTCGGCTTGTATGAAGATAGACTTCATGTTTTTGAAGAGATTTTTGAAATTGCCAAACTTGAGTTGGTTACTATGCTGCAATTAGCTGATTTTCAAAATACAGAAACTGCCGATGAAGAGGTTGAAAGAGTTGCTAATACGGCACGATTTCTTTCGGCAAATGGTGCTAAATATTTAGTTGTTAGTCCAAATAATGAGATACCGGAAGAACCTATCACTGACGATGAATGGACTACCTTTATTGCGATTTTGGATGAAATGGGGGATAGATGTTTAGAGTTTGGAATATCCCCAGTCTATCGTCCGAAGGCAGGACTAATTGGTGGTAGTGATAAAGAAATAAAAAAGATTATGAGTATGACCGAAGAAGAGCGTGTCGGATTGAGTTTTGATACGGCAGAACTTACACTTTCCAATATTTCGCTAGATCGTTTTTTTAAGGAACATTCTTCTCGAATTAAGCATATCCGGTTTAGGGACGTTAGTGCCGGAAAAAACAGATTAGAACGGACAAGTTCACTGCCAAAGACTGCTCCGATGTTTGGGAGAGGTGCGGTGAATTTTGCAAAAGTAGGGAAAATAGTTAGCAATTATAACTATTCAGGATTTATTACTGTGGTAACAACTGGTGAAGGTCGTCCGGCAAGAACAGCAATTGATGATGCGTATCGTCATGTCATGAGGAAGAGCGGTTTGTTTATTTAATATATTTAAATTTGTTTTTGACAAGGTGTGGATGTGGGGAATTTATGGCAAAATTAGACATTACAGTAAAAGAGGTTCAGTCACCAAATCGTCGGCGAGCCAATCATGTGTTGTTGCATGGAATTATCAGCAGCCCTACTTTAAATAAATTTCGAGACGAAATTGATGATTCTGTAAATTCCGGGTTGGATCTTATTTTAGATTTTACAGGTGTTCACTATATTAACTCAAGTGGATTAGGACATCTTTTGCAATTAAGAGATGAGTTGCAAGCTCGGGAATGTAGTTTGGTGCTTATTGCAGTTAGTCCGGACGTTATGGTTCTTATTGAAATGTTAGGTTTACACAATGTCCTTCCAATTAAGAATGATATTGAAGAGGGATTATTGACTCTTGATGAAGGCGTTATGTTTGACTTGGCAATGGATATTGAGAATGCAGGTGTTACAACCGGAGCAATTGTTGATAAAAGAAAGCCATCCCTCACTACTCCTAAGCCATCGTATCCTGATGCAAAGATTATCCTTGGTTTTGAATGTGAAAATCATCTTACAAAATTGATTGTAAAATGTTTTATCGGAGAAGGCAAACTCGCTGGTTTTGCAACAACCAAAACAGACTTTCTTAGAATTCTTCATAAAAACAAAGTTGATGTTGTCGTTTTGGATAGTAATCTCCCTGAGTTTAATGAAATTATTGCCTTGCTCAAATCAGATACAGAAGGTGGTTTGATTCCAATAATTACGGTTTATTCTGATGGAGATGAACAACAGAAAAGCCATTCATTTAGATTTATTGAAGATGAATATGTGGTTGAGCCTTTTGATGTCAGAGAAATTATGGCAACGATTGAATGTGAATATAAAAGATGTAAAGATTCTGAGGTTGCATTTAAGCAAGAGGCGGAATTTAAATTTGATGGTTCTGATGAAAAAATAAATAAAGCAATCAATACTATTGCCGATATGATGGCTACGGTTAATATTGAACAAGTATCCAAAGACTCTTTCTTGTATGCTGTTAGAGAGGGAATAGATAATGCACGGAAGCATGGAAATAAACAGGTTGCTGAAAAACATATTGAGGTGCTGTATGTTATCGACAAAGAAAAGGTGACAATAATTATTCAAGACGAAGGTGAAGGTTTTGATTATAAAGAAATTATTTCAGCCGCAAATAAATACACTCCAATTGAAAGAGCTCGCCAGAATCACAAGATAGGAAAACAAGGCGGACTTGGTGTTAGCTTGATGCTTCGTTGCTGCGATAAAGTAGAATTCGTTTCACCGGGTAATACGGTAAAACTTACTAAGTATTTTACAGAGTGAGATTTTACAGAATTATTTGTTCGTAATTAATTTCCGCATCATTGCGGAACTTAGGATTGCCAATGAAAATCCTATATCTTGCCCTTGATCGAAGGTTGTTTATAAATAATGAATCAGGTGGCAGTACCCACATAAAATCAATTATTGCCGAATGGGAAAAACTAGGTCACGAAGTTAAATTGATGACTAGCGGTGTGGATTATTCACCAAGCAAAGGTGGTTATAATGCGAATAAGCCAACAGTCAAAAAGTTAATAAAAAAAATAATACCCTCATCTATCTGGTTAATCCTACGAGACATTTCTGATATTCTCTATAGTCAAAAAAAATACCGAGAAGTTGTTTTTGCGATTAATGAATTCAAACCGGATATTATTTATGAAAGAAATTGTTATCTTTGCAATGCCGGAACAAAGGCAGCTGAAGAAATCGGAGTGCCATATTTTGTTGAAATAAATGCTCCGATAGAGGAAAGGAAAAATCAATTCGGAGCACCATTATCTTTTTACCATACATTTATGGAGAGGACGCAATACAGATTAGCCAAAGGTGTTTTTGTCGTTGCATCTGCGTTGAGAGACTACTACATTAATGAGGGTTGTAATTCTCAAAAGATAATGTTTACCCCAAATGGTGTTAATCCGTCTCGCTTTATTGATTGTGATGCTCGTGGGCAGGAATTGCTAAAAAAGAGGAATTTGAAAGATAAATGTGTTGTCGGATTTGTTGGTAAGGTAGCCAAGTATCATTCATTCGATAGGTTAGTAAATGCAGCAATTGAGGTATGCTCTAACCATAAAAATGTTATATTTTGGATTGTTGGTAATTCTGCAAATTTAGACGAGTTTAAGGTGTTGTTAGAAAAAGAGGGCTTAGAGTCATTTTTTATTTTTGAAGGTAGTGTGGATAAAGATAAAATACCTGACTATCTTGGTGCATTTGATATTGCAATTTTACCTGATAATCCATGGTATGGAAGTCCAACTAAACTATTTGAATACGCCGCATCAGGCACAGCAACCATTGCCCCGAAAACCCCAGCTGTTGTTGATGTATTTTCAGAAGAAGATTGCATGCTTGTTGATAGTGAAGACAGTTTGACGGAAGCAATTATTGAATTAATTGAAAACCCGGATAAAAGAAAAACTTTATCACAAAAGATGAAAACGAAAGTTATCAACAATTATAAATGGGAAAATATTGCAAAAAACACATTGTCATTTATCAAAAAGAACAATCACTTTTAATAATTTGTTGTTCTTTATTTTTTTAATTTTTCACAGCCCTTAGGCAGTTCAATGTATTTGCCGATAATTGCATCATATAATTCAAAACATTTGTAGAAAAGAAGCTTTCCATTTTCATTTGCACTTTTCATATATAGTGCGTAATGTCTTCTGAAGTTTTTTCTATCATTTTCTTCGGTATCGATGGCAGCTTTTTGCCGAAATTCTTTTTTTCGCTTGCGATAACTCCATCTAACATTTGCATAGGCTGCACAAATAGTGTCACTTGTCATTAAATCAACCCCCGCAGATGCTTTGTCGGTGTCGTATTTGAAATCTGACAGGTTATCCCACAGAATCGATTCTGCCATTCCCGGCCTTGGGCACATAGCGGGAATTGCAATCTTACCAACCTCCGAGCCACTTCGTGGATTCCACATAAACGGCATATGTCCGCTTGCTGGAGCGATTAAGAATGTTGGGCTATAACGCAGATAGATTCTTTGACTGCGTTTATTCACCGGAATCAATGGCTCTTTAAATATTAGATTATCTTTCTTTTCGGAATCAGTAATCATTTCGAGGATTTTTTGTTTGTCATTGACGGTGCCACTTTCAGGATTAAAATTATCACGCAAGGCAAATGGCAAAAAAGGTTCTTTTAGTTGGGCAATAAGCTTGCATACTCGACGAATCGCTTTTGCTTCTTTCTGTGCTATAGACTTCTTGCCAAAGGTAATCCCGGAGTCCTTTAGCTTTTGCATTGCTTGATTTTTGTTGGCGTGCTCTTTTGGAATAAAGTCGTCTCTGACTCTTGCGGCAATCCTTTCCATTCGTCCTGCTTCAACTTTGCATTGTTGAATTTTTTCTCTAACTTCATTATCCTTTGGCATTTTTTCTAAATTATCTTGCCGTTTTCGATAACTGATTGCTTTGTTTTGAATATCCCGATAAATTTCTCGATAGATGGCGTCTTTTATATTAAGAAATACTATCTTTCGCCAAGCCTTGTCTGCCACCCACTCAGGGGTGTTTCTGCCATTCATTTCGAGATTTTCGTCAAGGGAAGGGGTAACAAGCCCACCTGCAACATGTTCGATATATTCATCTGCGTAAAGCACAAAGGTTTTGTTCATTGAGAATTTTTCTTTATTGTTATCAGGAAAGCAACTGCTGATAATTTTCTCAGTCAATTTTCTCGGAATAAATCTATTTGAGCAACCTAGTAGTCCGTAGCGCAAGAATGCACGAATAAGCACATCTTCTGTGTCATCGGTTTTTCCACTAACCAAAATTGCCCCTGCCAGTTCATATAGTTGCCAGAATTCCGTAACCATTGCGGGAGTGATTTCTTTAAGTTCACGATTAACTGTTGTGATTGCAAGTCGATACAAACTTTCCTTGTCAGCAAGTTTTTGGATTTGGGTAATCTGCTCAGGAGTTTTTTTCTTCATCAGTCCGGCAATTCCAACTTGTTTTGTCTTTTCAATCTCTGAAATTCGAGATTTGACATTTTTTAATAATTCTTCATTTTGTTTTTTAACTCCCTCAAGATATAAACTGTATATCATATAGCCGAAGATTAAGGTTGGAGTATATCCCCACTTGTGGAATAATATATATAGCGGTTCGTCTGTAGCCTCGATTGCACAGCAGATTAACAAATTGTTGGTGCTTTGCTCACGTTTTGCAAGTAAGCGACATTGTTTTAATCCCAATTCATAAGATGCCTTTAATAAAGGGTTGAGTTCACATTCGATTTCATCTTTATCTTGTGCTTTTTGTGGATTGAGCATTTGCGACAATTTTTGAAAATTCTTTTCAATTACTTCTAATAGAGGTATTTTATTTGCTCGCCTAGCCTGCCTGTCTAGCTCATTTCTAACCTCTCTAGTTGCCTCAGGGTTCTCGATTATAGCTTTTCGTTTTTTTTCAAGGTTTGATATATCAAAAAGAATTCCAAGGCGATGTTTGATTGCCGTAATTGTTTCTTCTGAAAACTCCCCTGTCGAAGGAGGAATAATCCGAGAAGCGTTAGCCTTCCTTTCTTTTAGAATCTCTACTTCATCACTCTCAACCATAATCACACCAAAAATTAAAACCAAAGATAATTCTATTATACCAACCTTTTCAAAAACCACAACCATCAAAACAATAAAAGCTTTTAGCTATAAATTCCAACTGTGGAATTTGTGTTTAATGTCGATATAGTAAGGGTAATGATTAGAATTTTAAGGAAGTTCCCCTTTGATTG
>CAMZKK010000128.1 GCA_947311175.1 uncultured Planctomycetota bacterium
AATCAAAATGTGATTTAAGAAAGAACAGACATCGCGGGGTGGAGCAGTATGGTAGCTCGTCGGGCTCATAACCCGGAGGCCGCAGGTTCAAATCCTGTCCCCGCTACCAATTTTAATTCACGGCTATCAAATGGTAGCCGTTTTTTTTTATGTTAAAAATCGCTCGTAGAGCTCCCTTCATTGTTAATTGTTAATTGTTAATTGTTAATTAATTAAGGGGAGGGGTAATCTTTTTCTTGCGAATAGAATAGGTATAGAAATTTTCAACCTTTTCTCTTGCCCATGGGGTTTTTCTTAAAAATTTCAAGCTTGATTTGATGCTAGGGTCGTTGTTGAAACAGTTAATTCTTATTTGTTTTCCCAACTCATCCCATCCGTAAGTTTCAAATAGAAGGGTAACTATTGTCTCAAGGGTTACGCCATGGAGGGGGTCTTTTCGGTTGAATGTTAATTTCTTATCTGTAGTCATTTTGTATTCCTTTTATTTAGCAATCCTAAATTACGCATCAACTGAGTAATTTAGGATTAAGGCTACTGTATATTAATAACAAAAGCAAGTCTTGACAGTTATCATATAATTTTAGATATTTATAAATATGGAAAAAGATACACTTGCCCCAGATAGACTTGGAGTTATTCCCGGAGTTGAATCAACTTCAAAAGAACTCATTGATAAACTTGCTACTTTAAAGAAATTCGATACCTATCTCAATGAACTTTATGCTCAAGGTAAGGTTTTCGAAATTGAAAATCTAAAGTATGATTCCACCTGCCGTATCTCCGAAAAAGAATTGGCAGAATGTCTTTTGCCCGCTACCGAGCGTTATGATTTTACCTTGACGGATTTACCAGGGTTTTATTCTAGTCAAGAATTAGGTTTGTTTCTTGGTGGAATGGCGTTTGAGTTTTCTGACGATAAAGGGATGATTGAAAAAGACAAACATTTTACCGTGTTTCAGTTACGAGATGCCTTTCGTAAGAAGAATAAATTTTTGCTTTATACCAGAGAAGAGTTGATTAGTCACGAGGCATGTCATGCCGCACGAATGGCTCTTAATAGCACTCGATATGAAGAATTGATTGCTTATCGTCTTAGTCCCAGTAAGTTTCGTCAACACTTTGGTTCAATATTTAATTCATCATCAATTATGATTGCGTTGACGATAACATTTTTTGTCTTTATGGCATCGCAAGTGGCAACTATTTTTCAATATCCAAATTTGATTCTTATTTGGGGTGGAAAAATACCATTTATTTTTACCATTCTTTATTTGTTGTATAAAAATAATATCACGCATAGAGTCTTTGATACGGCAAAAGATAATTTATCTTTGTTGTTTGGTGATAAAGCAGAAGCGGTTCTTTTTCGATTAAGTGATGAGGAAATAGATAGTCTTGGTATTGCTAAGTTGTCAAGTAGTGATGTTGAAGAAAAACTTTCGCAAATGTCAGAACTTCGCAGGGATATGATTTTTAGGTATAGAACTGATAAAAATGTGAAATACCATTGACTAATGGCAATCAATGTTTAAAAATGTATACTTAATTTGTCTTGGAGGTCAGAGCAAAAATGAGTAATTCAAAAATACCATTTTCATATTTTACATTTGTGGTTTTAATCTTTCTCGGGTTATTTATCTATCTTGGGTTGATGTTGAGTAGTGATTTAACAGACAAGGTTGAATCAATTGATACATCTGAAAATATGGTTGTAATGACCTCCGGTCTGACTGGGAAAAAACTTTCTGAAAGTTTGGCGAATATTCCTCAAAAAGAAGAAAACATTGAAATGAATTATATTTCTGATGTGAAACCCATTATTGATGAAATGAAAAAAGAACCTCCCGTGTCTCTTCAAGTGTCTGCGCAAAATAGAAGACGAGAAAATAGCACTGTTAAAAAATCTGTTTTGATAAAAAAAATAAAAGCAAAGACGATGGCTAAGGCTAAAGAACAACATTTTGCCACTAATTCAAGTAATATTTACATCGTTAAACATAATGATACCCTAACCGGAATAGCGAGACAAACTCTTGGCACAACGAGACGGTGGCGAGAAATCGCAAGGCTTAATAGTGATATTATCTCAAACCCTCATAAACTTAAGGTTGGCACTCGGCTTCGTCTTCCTGCGGACAATCTTGATAACTTTGACATAAGTAAAAAAGAGGCGTTTCAAACTTATAAGGTTCGTAAGGCTGATAGCCTTTATAGTCTAGCGGTAAGATTTTACGGAACGCCAAAGGCGGTTGAAGTTATTAAAGAAGCAAATAAGGATAAGCTCTCAAACTCAAATATTCTTAGAGAAGGAATGATGCTTTCTATGCCACAGAAATCATTTTATTTTACTGAAGACAGGCACATCTCGAAAGTTGGTTTTTTCAAATATAAGATTAAAAAGGATGATACTTTATCAGATATTTCATACCAGTTTTACAACAAATCTACTGAATATCAAAAAATTCTAAAGGCCAATCCAAATATTAAAGATGCCAAAAATCTTAAGGTTGGTAGCATTATTAATATCCCAATAAAAAAATAAATATAATGTGTTGATTTGACGTAGGTTGACAATAAGACAAAAAGGATTTTTTATGCATCTAAGCAGTGAAATAATTATTAGTGAGTTATCAAAAAAGAATTACATTCCATCAAAAACCAGAGAACTCTTCAGAAGGCTTGATATCGATGAAGATGAATATAAAGCATTTCGAAAGTTGTTGAAAAAATTAGAACAGCAGGGCACAATAAAAAAAGTTAAAGGTGGTAAATGGCGAATGCCTGATACTCGTGGATTAATCTGCGGACAAATTATTGTAAAACGCAAAGGCTTTGGTTTTCTGATTGCTGACGATAAGGAACAAGAGGATATTTTTATCCCCGAAGGTGAATTAGGTGGAGCCTTTAATCACGACCGAGTGGGGGTGAAGGTTGTTGAGCAAAGACGAAGAGGGGGTGACAGTCGTAGCTATGGGAAAGTTATTACTATTATCGAGCGAACAATAAAGCGAATGGTTTGCACTGTTGAGCAGGGATATAAAAAAATATACTGTTTGGCAGAGGGGAGCAATATTCCTTATGAATTTGAAATTGATGATAGTGATTTAAGTTCGGAGGTTAAAGAGGGAGAAAAGGTTTTAATCAAGATTATTGAATGGCCAAAAGATAGAAAGAGAGGAAGGGGAGTTATCCTTGAAAGGCTTGGTCCGGCAGGTGAACCCAGTGTTGAGACCGCAGCAATCCTTGCTAATTATGAGGTTGAAACAGAGTTTTCTGAAGATGTAAAAAAAGAAGTATCACTTATTCCACAGGATATTTCAGATGCGATAAAAAGTGAAAGATTAGATTTTACAAATGAGCTTTGTTTTACCATTGACCCTGATGATGCCAAAGATTTTGATGATGCGATTTCAATCAAAAAGATTGATGACGGCTATGAAATTGGAGTTCATATAGCTGATGTGTCTCATTATATTCGAGAAGGGACAGCTCTTCATGAAGAGGCACAGAGTAGGTCAACGAGTATCTATCTGCCGGGAAGAGTAATCCCGATGATTCCTCATGAACTTTCTAGCGATATTTGTTCTCTTAGACCAAATGAGGATAGGTTGGCTATGAGTGTATTTATGTCGTTTGATAAACAGATGGAGATAACGGAGTGGAGAGCATGTCGCTCTGTCATTAATAGCAAAAAGCGATTTACATATCGCAATGTGTTTGATATTTTATCAACCAAAAAACAACCGGAAGATTTAAGTGATGAGTTGTATGATGCCCTCAATATGCTTTATAAAACAACAATGAGGATTCGCAAAAAACGTTTTAAAGCAGGTAGCATTGAGCTAACTTTGCCAGAATTTAAGGTGGTCATTGATGACGAGGGCAAGGCGGTTGGCATGGTTAAGATTGAAAATAATTTCAGCCATCAAATGGTTGAGGAATGTATGCTTGCCGCTAATGTTGTGATGGGACGTTATGCGAATGAGCAAAGCTTACCAGCTCTTTTTAGAGTTCATGAGCCGCCAAAGAATGAAAGTCTAACCGAGATGGTTGAGTTTTTAAATTCTTATAATTACGATTTTAGATTACCTTTTAATCGTAAAAGGCTTAATAAAATTCTTTTAGAAATTCAAGGAAAACCTGAAGAACATGCAATTAACTTGGCGATACTGATGTCAATGAATCAAGCTGTTTATGCCCCTGATGCAGGTGAACACTTTGCTTTGGCTTTTCCGGTTTACTCACATTTTACCAGTCCAATCAGGAGATTTCCAGATCTTCATTTGCATACTTGCCTAAAAACGAAAATTAATGATGGCGATTGTTGGCTTCAGCAAACAAAAGGCTCTAAAAAGTTCAAGGCTGGTTATGGCTCACTGATAACTCTTGGTGAGCATTGCTCTGCGAGAGAACGACGAGCAATGAAGATTGAAGAAGAGGTCAAGGATTTACGACGATTAGAATTGTTGGCAGATTGCAAAAAGAAAATCCATACCGCTATTGTCACCGGAATTAGAGATTTCGGAGTGTTTGTAGAGATTAAAGATTTCTTTGTTGAGGGTTTGCTTCATCGAACCGATTTAGAAAGAAACGATCGGGCAGCAATAGAGGTTATGCCTGGCAGTAAACACAAAAAGAAGAGTCATCGGCATGGTTCAATTCCACATGGCAAGGGCTTTCATCTTGGAGAAGAAGTCTTGATTACAATTGCTGAGATTTCAATGAGCGATAGAAAGTGTCAAATGGAATACGCCGGAGAGGTGAAGGATTAATGAGCAAAGTATTGTGCTTTATATTCTTTGCTCTCTTGATGGTTGATGTTGCGTCCGCGGCTTCCGATAATCCTGATGGTAATTCTTCTAAGCCTCACATATACCCTGTTGGCGAATGGTCTGAATGGATGATAACCTTTAAAGACAAAGAGTTTTCAGTCAGTCCGGTTACTCGATTACGCTTTACCTCAACAAGCATTAAAAATGGAAAAACATATTTTACGGTAGAAACAAAAATAAAAAACAAAATTGATAAGCGTGAGAATATTGAAATTGATTTGTCGGTTTTTTTTCAAAGAATAAATAATGATGAAAATATCTTAAGTCCCACCGTAAAGCCAATTGTAACCGCAATTACCTATTCGGTTTTGGGGCATAATTTGAAGGGGAAGAAAGAGGTTTATACCTTACGACAGAATGGTGAAAATATACCCTTGGTTTTTATCAAGGTCGATGAATTTGAATTCTGTCCGGTATATATAGATACGCCAACAATTGAGATTAAACTACTTGCCTTTGGCAAAAACAATCAGCCCAAATTCCCCATTCCTTTTAAAAACACATTTTCACCAAAAGCAAAAACAAAAGCAAAGTAAAATAATATGAATAGATATTTTGGGTTAAAAGATTTTCCAATATTTAAAATTAAGCCGGTAGCAACTATCGGAGTATTCGATGGAGTTCATCTTGGGCATCAGCAGATTTTAAAAAGAATGGTCGCTTGTGCAAGAGAACTAAAAACCGAAAGTATTGTAATCACCTTTGATTCTCACCCCAAAAGCGTGATTGATAAAAATTCCCCTCGTATGATAACCTCTCTTGCTCATCGTTTAGTTATGTTTGAAACTCTCGGGATTGATAATGTGCTAATCTTGACCTTCCATGATGAGTTTGCCAAATTATCTGCGGACAATTTTTTGAAAGACATCTTGATTGATAAAATAAATATGCAGTTGATTATCCTTGGTGAGTTTGCTTGTTTTGGAAGGGATAGGCAGGGTAATGTAGATTTTTTACAAGACAGAAGTGTTGATTTTGATTTCAAAGCAGAACGGATTGCAGAGTTGAAAATTGACAACAAAATTATAAGCTCAACTGCGATAAGGCACGCCGTGAGTTCTGGTGATTTGATTCAAGCAAAAGCGATGCTTGGTCATCCTGTTGTTGCAATGGGAACTGTTGCTTCAGGCAATGGCGTTGGTAGAACTTTTGGCTATCCGACATTAAACCTTGATTTGCACCACGAGCTCCATCCGCCAAAAGGTGTTTATATAACTCAAACAATCATTGGTGATACGAGATGGAATTCGGTTACGAATATCGGCAATCGCCCTACCGTTGATGCTACAAATACCGGCGATGTAATTATTGAAAGTCATATCCTGCATGACAATATTGGCAATCTTTATGGACAAGTGGCTGAGGTTGAATTTTTAAAAAAAATCCGGAATGAACAAAAATTTGCAAACAAAGAACTTTTAGTTTCAGCCATTGACAATGACGCATTAATTGCAAGAAAATATTTTGAAGAAGTTTAGGTTATCCTAAACTCAGCATTTCGGACAACAGTTTGCCTATCTCTGTATGATTCCGGGTCTTTAAGGCGTTGAGTAGTTTGTCGATGTCGTTGATGTTGTAAATGTATGATTTGCATGAGCAACTTGTCTCGTAGTAATCACGAATTGCGGAAAATATTGCTAGGCAGTTGTCATCTTCGCCGGTTTCAAGAAAGCGAGACAAGCACGCCGTCATCTTGGCGTTGCTTGGATATTCTTCATCCTCTAAGGTTGTTAGAGCCTTGACTATGTTGCGTTTTTTGTCTGATGCTCCACTTGCAAACCAAATTTGGTCGGCATAGTCTGCCCCTATCTTTACGGGTGGTTGATGAAATAAATCTTTAATCGCTATTCCTCGTGGCGTAAGGGTTGCGGTTCCTTGTTCATTTTTGAATTTGAAATATAGATTCATTATCTCGACTAACAGTTTATCCCACTGTGGATATGCGGTTTTTACTTCTGTTATCTCAATCTCTCCAGTCGTGATTGATTCTCCTGCCTTTGTTGTCTCTAGGGCAGAGCTCAATGAATTGCTGTCTGGAAAAATAAGGTCGTCATCGACAATTGAAAATATGGTATTGTTTAATTTTTCGTCAATGGCTTGTTCTTTTTCTTTTTTGTCGGCAAATTCTTTTTGCAAAATGATTTTTTGGATGCGGGCAACTATACTAACAAAACCTCTTTGATAGACTTCGGCAAGTCCGCTGGACAGTTGTTCGTATGTGTAATTGATTGTTGGGTATGAGTCATTGCCTTTATGTTGTTGGATGAAGTTTTTTGCACAGTCAATGCTTCTTTTGGTTGGTGACTGTTTTTCTCCAATTGGTTCATTGATGTATAGCATTATTTCAACATTAGTTGGGTCAGACCACTTTTGAGAACAAATTGATTTTAAACTTTTTAAAAAATTATCTCCCGAATGATAGATTGGCATCACAATAAAAATTTTAGGGACGACATTTAGATTAAGTATATTAGTTACGATGTGTTGCTTGTTGGCTTCGATAAAATCTTCAAGGTTCCCTACACTGCATCTATTTTCAAATAATTTTCCACTAACCGGAACCTTTTCGCCAGCACAATTAATCACATATTTTTCCATTATAACCCACATCTCCCCGAGCCACACTTACCAAGGTCGCAGCATGCTTTCGCATCGAAGCATGGGGGTGTTCCGTTTTCGGTGTCGGATGTAGAAAAAGTAGAAAATTTCTTCTCAACTTTTTTTGAATTACACTCAGGGCACGCAACCTTAGTATTTGAATTGACCAGCTCCTCAAAAGTGGCATTACATTTTTTACATTTAAATTCATAAAGTGGCATCTTAATCTCCTATAACCTAAATTCCGCAGTTAAATCGGAATTTAATTAATGATTAACAACTAACAATTAACAAGTAAAAATTAAAAATGAAGGTGCTTTAGCTATCGCTAAAGGCGGTTTTTATAATTTGCATCACCTATATTTCATTAAATATCGCTCGTAGAGCTTCCTTCATTGTTAATTATTAATTGTTCTTTGTTAATTATTCACTGTTATACCCGAAAAGGGCACATACCGCTAAATTTCAACTTAGAAATTTAGGATTACTTATTGTTTTAATATAGCTTATCTAATAATGGTATCAACCAATTTTTTGGCAGTTTAACTCCTTGACACATATACTTTAGCTTGTATTTTATAGTTATGGAAAAAGTTAATGATTCAATAGTCCCAAAAATCTTGGTAGTTGACGACAAACCTGAAAATTTGTTTTCAATGGAAACTATATTGAGCGATTTTTCAGTTATTACTGCCAGTAACGGCAAGGAAGCATTAAAACTTTCGTTAGAAAATGAATATGCCATAATTTTACTCGATGTTCAGATGCCTGAAATGGATGGTTTTGAAGTGGCAGAAATTCTTAGAAGCACTCGCAAAACCCAAGTTATTCCAATAATTTTTATTACTGCCTTAAATAGTGATGAGCAATTTACCTTTAAAGGTTATGACGCAGGAGCGGTTGACTATCTTTACAAACCGATTAATCCAGACATCCTTAGAAGTAAGATTAGGATTTTCTGTGAACTATATACCCAACGGAAAAAATTAGAAAAGCAAATGGTTGATCTTGAACTTAGTGCAGCAAGGCATCGTAAGGCAGAGCAACTTATCGCGGTGAATATTCTTGCCGGAGGAGTTGCCCACCGCTTTAACAATCTTTTTGCTGGAATTATTGGTTATGCAGATATGATTAAGATGAAAAGTGAAGAAGGTGATGGAAGAGTGCCGACAAAGTATATTGATGGCCTTATTGATTCCTCAATAAAAGCAAAAGAAATAGTTGGTCAAATGACTAAATTTGCCAATATAAAAGTTGATGATAAAACCCCGGAATTACTAAACTTAAATGACTTGGTTTTGAATGCCGTTAAACTTTTAGAGGAAGAATTGAATGTAGATGGGGTTGAAGTAAGATTAAATTTGCGTTCCACCCAAGAAACCCTTGCAGATAGATTTGATATTAATGAAGTATTGCTCGCCTTTATCGTAAATGCCAAACATGCAATGTTAGAAACGGAAGACGCATGTCTTGTTGTTGAAACCATAGATGATGGAGAGATGGTATTGCTAAGTGTTACTGATAATGGTTGTGGAATCAAGGCAGAAGATATTGATAAATTATTTTTGCCATTCTACACCAAAAAAGGCGAATTTGCTGATAAAGAAACTGCTCAATGTGAGGTTCGTGGCAATGGCTTGGGGTTAAGTTTTAGTCATACCATTATCACAGACAGTGGTGGGACAATCGAGGTAGAAAGTGAGGAAGGTGTTGGCTCAACTTTTACATTGAGGTTGCCTGTTAACAAGTAAACTTTTTAATATTAGATTGATTGGGGAAGAAGATGGTCGAGCAGAATAAAATAATTGCACCAATAATGATTGTTGATGATCACAGAGAAAATATTTTTTCAGTGGAAACCATTCTTATGCAGGAGGACAGGAGTTTTGTTCGTGCTGGTTCTGGGGAAGAGTGTCTAAAGCTTGCTCTTGATAATGACTTTGCCTTAATCTTGCTTGATGTGCAAATGCCCGGAATGGATGGCTTTGAGACTGCTGAATTTTTGAGAAAAAACAAACACACAAGCCATATCCCAATTGTTTTTATTACTGCCATCAATGTTGAAGAACATAATGTTTTTAAAGGTTATAGATCAGGGGCTGTTGATTTTATCTACAAACCTGTTAATACCCAAATCCTATGTAGCAAGGTAGATGTTTTTTGTCGGCTCTATCGTCAAAAAGAACAGATTAGGCTACAGTCAAATGTAGATGAACTCACCGGTCTATGTTCAAGGCGATATGGGCTTGAGTTGATTGAATTGGAATTAGCTCGTTTTCGTCGAGATGGAATTCCGGTTTCGTTTTTATTGGCAGATATTGATGATTTTAAACGAATCAATGATACCTATGGGCACAGTATTGGCGATATTGCCTTGATTGAAACTGCAAAGGCTATCAAATATGTTTTACGAGATAGCGATATTGCTATCCGCTATGGCGGTGATGAATTTCTTCTAATCTTGAATAATTGCGATATGGGCGGAGCTGAAAAAATCTGCCGTCGCCTAAATGAATACGGAATTATTTGCGATTGTAATGATGGGAAAAAAGAAAAAATCAGTTTGTCAATTGGTGGCACGGTAATTAAAGACAATAGCACCAATCGAAAATTGATTGAAGAGGCTGATATTGCGATGCTTGTTGCAAAGAGTAGAGGGAAAGGGCAATGGAATCTGCTCAAAGAAAATGATAATGTTGACCATGAGGTCTTGCGTGAATTAAAAACTACTCGCAACTCAATTCGTGATATTTTGTGTAAAGCCCTCGGTAAAGTTCTTTCTCAATTAGAGCGTGAAGACGATATGATGAACAATCGCAGTGAGTTGATGCAGGTGTTAGCAGAGCAATTTGCCAATACATTATCACTCATCGACGCTCAAAAAAGAACTCTTAAAAATGCCGTTATGCTTGCTGAGTTTGACAAAACCGGATTGTCGCATGAGATAGCAAGTAAAGACAAAACCCTAACCGCAGAGCAACAGAAGGTTCTTCTTGCGATAATGGATGAAAATATAAAAATTCTTGAGCAAACTGGAATTCTTGATGAAGAGATAATGGTGCTTAAATCAAGGCATGAATGGTTTGACGGTAGCGGTATTCCGGCAAAGCTTAGTGGTGAAGAGATTCCTTTACTATCGCGAATTACGGGATTGATTGCAGCCTATACCCTGCTTGTCTCTGGCGGTGTTCATACAAAGGTTCACTCTCATGCTGAGGCCTTAAAGAAAATTTACGATGAATCAAATACTCATTTTGACCCGGTATTGGTGAATCATCTGAATAATATCATAACTAACTACCACAGTGACGAACATGCGGTAAATACAGGTGATATTCTACTGATTGAGGATTATGAAAAGATTGCAAAAATTATGTCTATTCGCCTTAAGGCGGCTGGATACAATTCAACCGTAGTCTCTACCTTAGAGGATGCCAGACAAAAATTAAAAGGTATGACACCGTATGCAGTCTTAACAGATTTGATGCTCCCAGATGGCAGTGGTTTGGATTTTATTGAAGAAATGAGAAGTGGATTGGTTGCAAAAAATACTCCAATTGCGGTAATCTCATCACGGTTTGATAAAGAGGCAGTAAACACCGCAAAAGAAAATGGAGCATTTGCATACATAGCCAAGCCAATCAAATTTGAGCAATTATTAAAGGCATTGAAAAACTGCCAACAGATAACCGATAGCGGAGAGTTTAGAAAGATTGGAGACAGTTTCAACTAAATTTCGCAGGATTGCGAAATTTAGTTGAAAATTAAAAATTAAAAATTAAAAGTTAACAATGAAGGTGCTTTAGCTGTCGCTAAAGGTATTTATTAAAAATCGCTCGTAGAGCATCCTTCATTGTTCATTATTAATTATTCATTGTTAATTCTAAATTCCTAAAAGGAATTTAGGGGGGATTTTTATGTTAAAGAAAATAATAAATGTATTTGTGATAATTGTTTTTTTATTCTGTTTGTCGTCTTCTGGCGATGAAAGGTTACGGATTAAGGCGATTGGAATTCCTTTGGCAGACCACTATGCAGGAATTGTTGCGTATGAAAAATACCGACAAGAAATGAAGTATGCAGATTATCAAATTTTGATTCTTCCTAGTCCTGATTTCGTGCGTGCTTATTTTCGCTCTGAACCTGATGCCGACATTGCCTTTAATGTTGCTCCTATGGTTATGGATATGTATGCGAAAAATCCAAACTTTAAGTGGGTTAGTTTGATTCATCGGGATGGCAATGCCTTAGCTGTAAATAAGTTATTGAGCAAATACATTGATATCCCTGAAGATAAATTATTAAGAAAGCCAACAGAAAGTGTTGCAGATGCATTTAAAAGATTGAGGAAAGAAAGAGGGAAGCAGATAGTTTGTGCAATCCCTTCGCCACTTGCTACCCATACTATCATCCTTTATAAATACTTCAAGGATAATGGAGTTTCCTTTAGTGTATCGCTTGCCGATGAAAATAAAGATGTTTTGCTCAAAATAATAAAACCACCAAAGTCACCGTTTTTTTTGCGGGCTCAAGATGCCTGCAATAAACCTGCAGCATTTGAGCAGTCATTACCTTGGACTGAAATCGTAGAGACCGAAAGCTGTGGTAAAGTTGCTTGGTATTCAAAAGACATTATGAATTTTCCTAAAGGGCATGTTGAGTGCATTATTATTGCCAAAAATAAAGTGATAAAAAACAAAAGAAAGGCACTAAGGGAAGTGATTTATTATATTCACAAGGCAGGGTTATTTATAGAAAACGCAAGAAGACATGGTGGCAAAGAAATGGATGAGGTCGTGCAAGCAATCCAAAAACACATCCCTTCACACACGAAGGCTTCAATTATAGAGGGGCTTAGACCTGATATTAATGCAATAAATTATATCAATCTTAATGTTGATAGTCAGTCAAAAGATAGCTTTAGAGAGATAATGAATTTGGCATTTGAAGCAGGATTTATAAAAAAGAAGATTGATATTAATGAACTTGCTGATGAAAGTTTTGGCACTGAAATTACAAAAAAAACTTTCCCTTTCGCAATAACAGGAGTGAATAGTGAACACTAAAATCAAAACTCATCAACCGGTTAAGGCAAGTCTGTTTACAGGTCTGAGCAGAACCCTTGGGCTTAGCTTTCTTTTGTTCGCACTTTTACCTCTAACTTTGACCAGCTATATTACTCTCAATATTACCCAAAAAAATACTGAAGAGGAAATCTACAGGAGCTTAAGAACAACCGCAGAGTTGAGAACCAGACAGATTGAGAATTATTTTGACACGATGTTAAAACAATTGGAGTTGCAAGCAGCCACCGCTGATAATGTTATGTTGTTAGAAAATCTTGATGAGTCATATCATGATTCAAATAAGTCACTCAAAGATTTTGTAAAATCGTTTAAGTGGATGACGGTCGTTGATTGGCTAGGGACTGACTTAATAAATTATCGGAATTTTTATAATTATCATGATATATTTTTAATCAACAAGAATGGTGAAATTTTATTTAGTGCTGCAAAAGAAAAATCTCTTGGAACCAATATTCTTGAATCCAATGATTCACCTAAATTTGCATCTTCTGTGCAAAAGACTCTTGATACCGGCGAGGTATCGTTTTCTGATTACGAATATCATTTTGGCTCAAGCCATCATATTTACGGCACCATAACAGCCCCAATTATTGATGATATGGGTGAGAGTATAGGGGTTATTGCCTTTCAGTTTTCAATAGATCCGATAACAAAAATAATGGCATCAGACGAAACCCTGAGAAAAACTACCGCAACCTATCTTGTTGGGTATCCCGACTTGACCTTACGCTCTGGTCATAGGCTTGATAAAAGTCTAAAACTAATCAATAAAAAAATTAGTACTAAACAAACCGCAATTTTAAAGAAACAAATAGAGGATGGAATTAAGATTAAAAAAATGAATGAAAAAGTAATTTCGTATATCGGACCGCTTGGAGTGAAAGTGCTTGGTATCCATCGAGATTTCAAAATCAAAGATTCAGTTTTTTCAGTCATTGCGGAAGTAAATGAAGATGATGCATTTAGTAGCATAAATCGTTTGCACCAAATAGTTTTGATGATGTTTACTTTAACCTTTTTGACTATATTGCTTTTTGCCGGAGTATTATCCAGGCGAATTGTCAATCCTTTATTGAGATTGGTGAAGGCTGCGAAGCAGATTGAAAAGGGTAACTTTTCTCAACTTGATGAGATAGATGTTAAAAATGAAATTGGTGATCTTATGTATTCATTCAACAATATGTCGTCAACCCTCAAAACTAACTTCGATAAAATCGCTCAACAATCATGGGTGGAAACAGGACAGACAGAGTTGAGTATATTTTTAAGGGGAGAGCATAGCATTAAAGATATAGCCGAAGAGGTGATTAAATTTCTTGCGAAATACCTTGATGCTCAAGTTGGAGTATTTTATATTGCCAAAGATAATACGCTTTATATTGCCGGCAGTTATGCATATTCAACTTCAAAAAATCATAGTAAATCCTTTGCCTTTGGAGAAGGATTGGTTGGTCAAGTGGCTGTTGAGAAAAAAATTAATATTCTAAATGATGTGCCAAATAATTACCTTTCTATTTCGTCAGGGCTTGGCAAGATTGACAGTCACAGCCTCTTGATGTTTCCATTGATTTTTGAAGGAAATGTTAAAGGTGTTGTTGAGTTAGGTGCTATCAAAGACTTTACAGAAATAGATTGTCAGTTTGTAGAACAGGTGGCTGAAGGCATTGCGATTGCTTTGCACACCACTGAGACTCACCTTGAGGTTAAAGCGTTGTTAGAGAAATCTCAAGCTCAACAGGAAGAACTTACTGCCCAGCAAGAGGAATTGCGGGCAAGCAACGAAGAGCTTGAAGCACAAAAAGATGATATTGTTCAAAAAAATATCGAGCTTAAAAAGAGTCGTGCCCAGATTGAAGAAAAGGCAGCAGAGCTTGAAGTCGCTTCAAAATACAAGTCAGAATTTCTGGCAAATATGTCGCATGAACTGCGAACTCCGCTTAACAGTATTTTATTGCTTTCTAAGCACTTAGAAGACAATAACGAAGAAAATCTTTCTGAGAAACAAATAGAATGTGCATCTATTGTTCACTCATCTGGAAATGATTTATTAAACCTAATCAATGAGGTTCTTGACCTCGCTAAAATAGAGTCTGGTAAAATGAATGTTGATATTGCCGAAGTGTCAATTGATGATATGACGTCAACCATCAAAAGAAATTTTCAGTCACTTGCCGAGCAAAAAGGTATTCAATTTGTGGTTAATAAGTCAGCAAATGTTCCTGAAAAAATCTACACTGATTTACAAAAAATCACCCAGATATTAAAAAATCTGTTAGCCAATGCCTTTAAGTTTACCGATAAGGGTAGTGTTACTTATGATATTGATTTCAATGAATCAGATTCGTCAATATCGTTTGCGGTCAAGGATACGGGAATTGGATTTCCAGAAGAAGAGATTGAAAATGTATTCCAAGCCTTTAAGCAAGCTGATGGAACAACTAGCAGAAAATACGGTGGCACAGGACTAGGGCTGTCAATTTCTCGTGAGTTGACCGGGCTTCTTGGCGGTTCGTTGATCGCACACAGTAAACTAAACGAAGGTAGCACTTTTGCTCTTACCCTGCCGATTGATCTTACAAAAGATAAAGCATCTGTAATAGAGAAAACGAATACCCAGCAAGATTCATCAATCAAGAAAGACATAGCGGTTGTTGATAATTCTAAGAAAAAACCCTATGTCAAAGAAAAGGCTCTTGAAGGCAAAAAAATTCTAATTGTAGATGATGATATGAGAAATGTTTTTTCCCTTATCAGTATTTTAGAAGATAGAGGAATGAGCACCGTTGCGGCAGCCGATGGTGAGGATGCATTAGAAAAATTAATAAGCACTCCCGATATAGATATTGTCTTGACAGACATTATGATGCCAAAAATGGATGGCTATGAAGAGATGAAGGCAATTAGAAAAATGAATTCAAATCTTAGCACAATTCCAATCATTGCCTTGACTGCAAAGGCAATGAAGGGTGATAGAGCTAAATGTATTGAGGCAGGGGCAAGTGATTATCTCTGCAAGCCGGTCGATGTAGATAAATTATTGTCAATCCTTAGAGTGTGGCTCTACCAATGAATGTCATAGACATCGAGTTAAAACTTTTGTTAGAAGCAATCTATCTAAAATATGGCTATGATTTTAGAAAATATACCTCTAGCTCTATCCAGCGCAGATTCAAAAGAATTTTAGATAATTCAGATTTTGATTCTTTTTCAGAGATGCAACATTCAATCCTTAGAGATGATAGTTATTTTGCATCATTACTTCCTGAAACAACTATCAGTGTAACAGAAATGTTTCGTGATCCAACATTTTATAAGGCGGTTAGAGAAGCTGTCATCCCTGAATTGGCAAAATTGGAGCTGGTAAAGGTTTGGCATGCCGGGTGTGCGAGTGGCGAAGAGGTTTATTCTATGGCAATATTGCTTAAGGAAGCAGGCATCTATGATAAGTGTAGAATCTATGCAACAGACATTGACGAGACCGTTCTCAAGCAGGCAAAAGAAGGTATATATAAGCTTGAAAATCTAAGATTATATATTGAAAATTATCGAGCATCAGGCGGGATTGAGCCTTTTACCGATTATTATTCATCGAGTTGTGATGCGGTAAAGATTGAAGAATCACTTAAAAAAAACATCCTTTTTTCTTGTCATAATTTAGTTACCGATAGCGTCTTTAGTGAGATGGATTTGATTATTTGTAGAAATGTATTGATTTATTTTAATCGAGAATTGCAAGACAGAGTTTTCAAGCTTTTTAGAGACAGCCTTCATCATTCCGGTATAATGTGCCTTGGCTCACGAGAAAGTGTTCGATTTTCTTCAAGCTCAAGTGAGTTTGAAGATATGCTAGAGAGTGCAAGGATTTATAAAGTAAAGAGTAATACCTTATGCAAATAATTCATTGTTCAGATTTCCATATTTGTAAACCGATTAATCTATCAGCCATTCGTGGGAAGCGGTTTTTCGGTTGGCTAAATTGGGTTTTAAATCGAAGAAAAATTCACCATTCAATCTATCTAAATAAATTTAAGGAGAAGATGCAAAATCTTAAGCCGGATGTGGTTTGTATCACAGGAGATCTTGCTCAACTCGGCACCAAAAAAGAGTTAGAAATTGCAGAATGTTATCTAAATGAGCTTTCGAACTATACTGGTAATTTATTATATGTTCCAGGTAATCATGATAAATATATCGAGGACAAAGAGAGTGAATTGATTAGGAATCGAATAATTGCTAAATATGGAAACTGCAATGAAAAAATATCTAAGACCATTGGCGACCTTGACTTTGTTTTGATTGACCAAACCATTTTCAATAAACTGTTTCGCTTTGCCGGTAAGATATCGAATGAGTTGTATGCAAAATTAAATAGTTTAACCTTAAAAAATGCAAACCGAATAATCCTCGGTCACTTCCCAATAATTGATAGTAACGGCAGAGAGTTGGCAAAAAAAAGACAACTCATTGATGCAGAAAAATTAATTGCACATCTATCTTCTGCTAAAAATTCTCTCTATCTATGCGGACATATTCATCACCCATTTGCAACCGACCTGGGCATAAACTCAATTCAGCTATGTGCAGGAAGTCTAACCACCACCGGTAGCTATTACAACATCAAGGTAACTGACAATAAATTCGATTATAAATTAGAAAGCGTAAACTAAATTCCAACTGCGGAATTTAGAGTTAAAAATTAAAAGTTGAGAATTCAGAGTGAAGGATGCTCTACGAGCCGTTTTTAATGAAATGAAATATTCAATTTTCATTTACTCCAGAGCACAAGCACTCATTGGGTGAAGAGAAATATTGGTGATGTAAATCATCAATATCACCTTTAGCTGTGGCTAAAGCACCTTCATTTTTTATACCCGAAAAAGGGCACGTGCTTTTTAATTCTCAATTTTCAATTAAATTCCGAACCAACTGCGGAATTTGGGAGTAAAGTAAATTATAAAAAATCTTATTTTACTTTTGCGGTTAAAAGTAAAATAAGGTAATATATAATTTACTTTGGAGGACTTATGGATATTAAAGAATTTAATGCTGGTAGCTTAAAATCTGGGTTTAAATACAGTTATTTCTTGCCTGAAAAAATTAACCACAATTTTTCATGGGATACCCCTAAAGTTGGTCAACTTCTTGAAACCGCATCCTTAAAACTTGGTGAGCTAAACTCCTTCGCTAATTTTGTGCCAGATATAGATATGTTTATCAAAATGCATGTCGTTAAGGAGGCGGTGGTTTCAAGTAAAATTGAAGGTACACAGACAAACATTGAAGACGCTTTGTTTGAAGTGTCTGATTTGAACCCAGAAAAAAGAGATGATTGGCAAGAGGTTAATAATTATATTGAGGCAATCAATAGTGCCATTGATGAGCTTAAATCCTTGCCTTTATCCAATCGGCTCATTAAAAACACTCATCGCATATTACTGTCCAACGGTAGAGGTAAACATAAAAACCCTGGCGAGTTTAGAACATCTCAAAACTGGATTGGTGGCGTATCATTAGTTGATGCCACTTTTATCCCACCAAAACATGAAGAGATTGCAGAATTATTGTCTGACTTAGAACAGTTTCTTCATAATGACAACATCCCACATCTTATAAAAATAGCGATTGCTCATTATCAATTTGAAACCATTCATCCTTTTTTAGATGGTAATGGCAGAATTGGTAGATTGTTGATAACCCTCTATCTCGTCTCAAATAATATTATGGATAAGCCTCTGTTGTATTTGTCTGATTTTTTTGAAAGGAACAGATTGTTGTATTATGATCACCTAACAGCGGTTCGCTCAAGAAATGATTTACAAGGCTGGATTATGTTTTTTTTGACAGGCGTTATCGAAACCGCAGGAAATTCAATCCAAACATTGAATAAAATAATAGACCTTAAATCATCTATCGAAAAGGTGGCTATTATAGAAATGGGTAAGCGATCCAAAAATGCAATTCTACTTCTTAACGCACTTTTTAAAGAGCCGGTGATAAGTGTCAAAAAGGCACAAACCATGCTCAGCCTTTCCACCAAAGCAAGCAATGACCTCATTAAAATCTTTGTTGAAAAAAACATATTGGTAGAAGTGACTGGCTTTCAGAGAAACCGTATTTTTATATTTGCGGATTACCTAAACCTTTTTAAGGGCGAAGGCTAAGGTAGAGATGGATAGTTTTAGATAAAAGACTCTATTTGGAATGTTATTAATTATAGGATGTTTGCGAAAAAATGATGGATAAAAAAGGATTAGTAATTATCAATACCGGTAATGGCAAAGGAAAGTCAACCGCGTCTTTTGGGATGGCTGTTAGGGCTGTAGGTAATGGGATGAAGGTTGTTATTAGGCAATTTATCAAAGGGACTTGGACACCGGGAGAGGTTAAGGCCTTTAAACAACTTTCGGAATTTGTCGATCTTAAAACCCTTGGTAAGGGCTTTATTGAAAAACCAACAGAGGCAGAAATACAAACATTAAAAATAGAAACCTCTAACCATCTCAAACAAATTTCAAAAGAAATAATTACGCTAAAGCCCCAAATGTTAATCCTGGATGAAATAATTTATCTGTTGTCTTATGGGCTTTGCAAAGAGGATGAGCTTATTGATTTCATTAAGAAAAAACCGGATGATCTACATTTGATTTTAACCGGCAGGGGAGCAACTGATGGAATAATTGAGGTTGCGGATTTGGTGACAGAAATGAAAGAGATTAAGCATCCATATCATGCGGGAGTTTCTGCTCAAAAGGGGGTTGAGTATTAATGATTATTAATTAATACTCATTAATACTCAATTAACAATTAACAATTAACAATTAACAATTAAAAATGATTGTGACGCTTTGCGTCGGGATGTTTTTCGCAAAGCGTTGACTGGAACTGATTTTATTTGACAACATTCATTGATAATATTACGATACAATCTATAATTCAGGAGAAAATAAAATATTGTTTTTTAACATCCTGTTTTACAAATAATTAATATTGCCCCTTCGTCTAACGGTAGGACACCTGACTCTGAATCAGGGTGTAGAGGTTCAAATCCTCTGGGGGCAACCAATCACAACAGCCTTGGGGTTTCTCAAGGCTGTTTTTTTGTCGGAGGATTTGCTTTTTTGATGTGTAGAGGTTGTGGCACACCTCCTGTGTGCCATCCTTCGGACTCCGCTTCGCTCCGCGTTCCTTCGCCTTCCATGGCTACGGAATCAAATCCTCTGGGGGCAAGCAATTACCTCAGCTTTGGGTTTTTACAAGGCTTTCATCTCATTAAATATCGCTCGCAGAGCTTCCTTCATTTTTAATTTTTAATTTTTAATTGTTAATTATTATTTGTTGCTTAATCTTCATTTTCAATATAAAATAAAGTTGTTAATTTGTCGTTAAAAGGAAAATACTTTGAATGGAATCTCGCATAAAATATTAATTGTTGATGATGAACCTTTAAACATTCAACTTCTTAAGATTGTACTTGACCCGCTTGATTATGATATAATTGAAGCAGGGAGCGGAGAGGAAGCGCTCATTTTAATTAGGGAACATTCCATAGATCTTATTTTGCTTGATGTCGTGATGCCCGGAATGAGCGGGTATGATGTTTGCCATGAAATAAAAAATAATGAAGACACTCGGCTTATTCCCGTAGTTATGGTTACTGCGTTAGATGATACAGATGCTAAGGTTAAGGGGATAGAGGCTGGTGCGGATGATTTTATTACTAAGCCACCAATTGCAGTTGAAATTAAGGCGAGGATTAAATCTTTATTGAGAGATAATGCACTCAATAAAAAATTGGCAAGTATTGAAAATGTTATTGTTTCTATGGCGAGTGCGGTAGAAGCAAAAAATTCTTATACCGAGGGGCATATCCAGCGAGTTGCGAATATCTCTGTTGCTCTTGGCAAAAAAATAGGTTTGTCAAAAGATGATTTGGAAGCATTATGGATTGGTGGTATTCTTCACGATATTGGTAAGATTGCTGTTCCTGAGAATGTATTGAATAAACCCGGAGAACTAAATGACGAAGAGTTTGAAATAATTAAAACCCACCCCGGTGCAGGTCATAAAATATGTTTGCCCTTACAAAAAAATCTTGGTAATGCCTTAGATGCAGTTTTGTCTCACCACGAAAAACTTGATGGCAGCGGTTATCCAAACGGAATTAAGAATGAGGATGTATCTGTGCTGGCAAGGATTGTTGGCATCGCAGATATGTTTGATGCTATCTATACTGATCGCCCTTATCGTAAAGGAATGTCGAAAGAGGATACCATTGCAATTCTCCGTAAAGATGTTAGTTCTGGAAAAATAGATGGTGAAATTGTTGAACACCTTGTCTCTCATGTAGGACTTTGAAACTCCATTGCATAAAGCATTAGATATCAATCAAGAAATGTCGCTTATTAAACATGCAATTCAGGTCGCAGAAAACGGAGTAGTGATTACAGATATTGCTGGCTGTGTTGTTTGGATTAATCAGGCATTTACCAAAATGACCGGGTATAACGAAGAAGATGTCGTTGGCAAAAAAACTAATTTATTAAAGTCTGGCAAGCATGAGGATTTGTTTTATAAAAAACTGTGGGATACCATATCTACTGGCAAGGTATGGCAGGGGGAATTAATAAATAAAAGAAAAGATAACTCTTTTTATCACGAAGATATGACAATAACCCCCATATCTGAAGATGAAAAAATTATAAATTACATAGCCATTAAGTCGGACATTACTGACCGCAAAGAAATAGAGATTGAACGACAAAGGCTTGCAAACAAAAAACACGAAGCGTTGGGATACTTGCAGGAAGTTAAGGATAATTTTGATAGAATATTTCATAACTCTCAAGATGCAGTTTTGATTATTGAAGATAATAGGTTTATTTCCATTAACAAAGTTGCCCAGAAGATACTTGGGACTGAAAATATAGAGCAGTTGTTAGGTATTCATCCTTCAGATTGTTCGCCTTTGTTTCAGCCTGACGGCATGGAATCTCATGAAAAGGCTGAGAAAATGATAGCAATTGCCAAACAAAAAGGATTTCATCGTTTTGAATGGATGCACAAAAAAATAAGCGGTGAGAATTTTTTAGTTATGGTTACTCTTACCCTTATGAAATTTAGAGGTAAAGAACAATTGCATGTGGTTTGGCAAGATATTACATCTCAAAAAGAACTTGAGAATAATCTTCGAAAAAGTGCAAAACAGGCAGAGAATATATCTTTTGCCAAGGGGAGATTTTTGGCAAACATGAGCCATGAAATAAGAACCCCAATGAACGGTATTTTGGGTATTGGTAGAATGCTACAAAATATGGGGTTAAAAGATACCGCGGGAGATTTGGTTGATAAGCTTATGTATTCTGCAAAAAGCTTATTGGGATTATTGAATGATATCCTTGATTATTCTAAGATTGAAGAAGGGCAGCTGCTATTAGAGTATAGGAATTTTAATCTAAAAGAAATGATTGACAATGTGGTTTCTGTTATGTCGGTAACTGCATCAGAAAAAAATCTATATTTGCAGAGCTGTATTGATGACGCTCTTCCGGTTTGGATTTGTGGTGATGATACAAGGCTTAGGCAGATTTTATTTAATCTTATAAGTAATGCCATTAAGTTTACAGAAAATGGCGGAGTTAAAATCCTTGCTGATGTCCTTGACTCTTCTAGTGATAAATTGGAAATAAATTTTTCAATTATCGATACAGGAATTGGTATTGAAGAATCAAAAGTTAAAAATATCTTCGACAGTTTCACCCAAGCAGAAATAGGGACTTCTCGTAAATACGGAGGTACAGGGTTGGGGCTTGCTATTAGTAAAAGATTAGTTGAAATGATGGATGGTGAAATTGACTGCACAAGTAATGTCGGAGTCGGTTCTACCTTTACCTTTACCATTTGCGTAGAAAAAGGTATGGCACAAGAAGCAAGTGAAGAAAAATTAGGAAATTCAAAACATAATAATCTTCGTATCCTTTTGGCAGAAGACAATAAAATAAATCAAGAAGTTGCAAATATGGTTCTTTGCAAAGATAGTCATCAAGTAAAAATTGCCGAGACAGGGATTGAGGTGTTAGATTTATTGTCTAAAAATGATTTTGATTTGATTATTATGGATGTTCATATGCCGGAAATGGATGGGATTTCTGCAACGAAAATTATCAGAAAATGCGAACAAATAAATGTTGACAAAAGCGATATTGAGTTTGACATAGAAAGAAAATTAGCACCACGGATAAAAGGGCAACATATTCCAATAATTGCAATGACTGCAAGTGCAATGAATGAGGACAAAGAGGATTGTTTGAAAAGCGGAATGGATGATTATTTAACCAAGCCGTTTATGCCAAGTGATATCCATACTGCCTTAGATAAACTGGAGTTATCTACTGACGGTCAGGTTGATATTGAAAGAAAAACTTATTTTGCCGAAAAAACAAGGAATGACAACTATAAAAAAATTGCCTTTACTCATCTTAAGCAAACCTATGAAGTTGAGGATGAAGTAGTGGATAAATTGTTAGCAAGTGCCAGCAGCAGTATAACTTTAGCTGCAGAAAAAATAAAAATTGCTTTTGAAGAAAATGACAAACAGTCAATTTTTGCAGTTGCTCATAACATGAAAGGTGTTTTGTTGACATTGGGATTTGATGATGTTGCAAATAAAGCAAGAGTTATAGAGCAACAAGCATCAAAAGGCAAACAAATAGATGTTTCTGTTTTTGATACGCTTATGGATTATGTGGATAAAATATTGGAAAATATTGGCAATGAAAATTAACAATTAATTAGGTGGGATAATTGTGATTAGATTTCACTATCAAAATATTAGTTTAGATGAGGTTGACAAAAAGTTTTTTGCAGAAGTTCTTGATTATGCAATCTCTCTACATTTGCCAGCAAAATCAAGTGAGTTGATTGCCATTGATTTAATGGTTTTGAACGATTACGAGATTCAGAAAATGAATAAACTTCATAAGTCGAGAGATTGCCCAACAGATGTGTTGGCATTTTATGATGGTGAAGATGACGAAGATGGTAGCAGCATTCATCTTGGGGATGTTGCAATCAGCATAGATACCGCCAAAAGAGAAGCAATAGACAGAGACATAAACACATTAGACGAGTTATTGCTTTATGCTGTTCATGGAACGCTACATCTTTTAGGTTTCAGAGACAGTAGCGATGAAGAAAAACAGGCAATGAGAGAGGCAGAATTTCAAGTTTTACAAAAATTTAAAATTACCCCATCTTGGGATTAATTGTTAACCGCTAATTCCAACTGCGGAATTTAGGGTGCAATTTTATTGCATAACATTTTTTGTTCTGTTAATATTTTGTGCTTAAAAATTAACGATTGGTTTTGATGGAGGAGCCGAGATTAGTATTAATGATATAGTTGTCTTGATTGCATTATTTGTGGTTACGTGTGGATCAATTTTTTCAAATTTCGTGGCTTGGATAGTTAGCAAATCACAACTAGAAGAACTTCTCGAAGAGATTGAAGCTAGTCGTCTCACCCGATTTTTCTGTTCACCTTTTTTAAATAATGAAGATGCAACCTCTATTTCTTGCTCGATGTTTATGGCATTTATGTTTGGTTGTTATTTTTCTTTTGGTTTTTTTGTATTATCAAAACTGTTCTCTTTTATTGTCGTTGCCTGCATTCTCATTCTGCCATTAGTTTTGATAATTGCGACAATAAATATATTCTCACGTAGGCAAACCGAACGGTTGCTTGTTGGAATTTGTCGCCCAACTTGGTTTTTGATTATTCCTTTTCGCCCTTTTAGTGCATTGATGATTGCGATAGAAAATAAGATTTCTTCGATACTTGGAAGTGTTGAAGAGGAGTCTGAGGAAGACAGAGAAGAAATCATTGCAGCCGTTACTGATGGGGAACACGATGGAGTAGTTGAGGGGGCAGAGCGGGAGATGATTAAAAATATTTTCGATTTGAAAAATTTTGATATATCCGACATCATGACTCCTCGGACAGATATTTGTGCAATTGATATCAATGAATCATTTGATTCCGCAGTTACGCTTGCCTCAGAAAAAGGATTTTCTCGAATCCCTGTTTATATTGATAATAGAGATAAAATTAAAGGCATCTTCTATGTAAAAGATGCCTTGACCTACTTCGGCAAGCAAAACAAAAATACGCCATCATTAAAGGATATTGTCAGAGAGCCTTTTTTTGTCCCTGAAACCAAGGGGGTGGGCGAGTTGATGAGTGAATTTCAACAACAAAAAAATCATCTTGCGATTGTTTTAGATGAATATGGTGGAACGGCTGGTTTGGTTACGATTGAAGATGTGGTAGAAGAGATTGTCGGTGAGATTCAAGATGAATATGACGAAGAAGAAATTTCACTCATCGAAGTTTTATCAAAGGATGTCTTTAGTGTTGATGCAAGGTTTCATGTCCATGATATGAATGAGGCATTGGGCGAAAAAATTATTCCGGAAGATGATGATTTTGAAACGGTCGGTGGATTTGTCTTAGATAAGCTCGGTCATATGCCCATTGTTGGTGAATCATTTGTTAGTGATGGTTTCTCCTTTCTCGTAATTTCTGCTGATGAAAGAAAAATTGAAAAAGTAGAGGTAAAAAAAGATTCACCGGAAGCTTAAGCTGTTTATAGGTTTTAATAATGGTTCGCGATGTAAACAATTTCAGCTTACATGACCTACATACAGTATACCTTACTTTTATTTTGAGAAATCGGTAAATATTTTTAAACTTGCAGGGTTTAGATTTGACATTGATAGTATGTTTTTTATATATAGAATTTAATTCTGAATCTATTTTATTCTATGGTATTTCTTGTGCAAATTCATATTTAAGAAGTTATAAGGTATTCGTTACAT
>CAMZKK010000129.1 GCA_947311175.1 uncultured Planctomycetota bacterium
GCTGACCAAGCCTGGTAATTAATAACTTAAAAGCCTCCCAGGTAAAAATGGGGGGTTTTTTATTTGGTAGATAGTAAAACTTTAATAAATATTGGAACTAAAATGCTTGATCAAAAATTACGCGAAAAATTAGTGGAAATGCTAGCTCGATATCAAGAGTTGGATAAAAAAATTGCCGATCCGGAAGTAATTGCCAACGACCCATCTTACACTGACTATCTTAGAGAACACGGCACCTTGGCAAAAGAATCAGCGCCATTTGTTTCTTTATTGAAATTGGAAAAAGAACAATCTGAAAATTCAGAAGCACTTGAAGACCCGGAATTAAAAGAACTTGCCTTTGAAGAAGAAAAAAGAATTTCTGCCGAGATAGAAGCACTCACCATTGAGATAACTGAAAAACTTTCTCCTGAAAATAAAGATGACTCAAAAAATGTTATGCTTGAGATTAGAGCAGGAACTGGTGGCGATGAAGCCGCACTCTTTGCCGGTGATTTATTGAGGATGTATCAACATTATGCCGACAAAAAAGAATGGAAGACAGAAATGGTTAGTGCTAGTCCATCCGAGTCTGGAGGTTTTAAGGAAGTAGTGCTTGGTGTTCAAGGTGAAAATGTGTTTAAGGAATTAAAGTACGAAGGTGGAGGACACCGGGTTCAGCGAGTTCCGGAAACCGAATCTCAAGGCAGAGTTCATACCTCCGCAGCAACGGTTGCGGTTCTTCCTGAAGCAGAAGAATATGAAGTGGATATTGATCCCAATGATTTAGATATTCAAATTTGTCGTTCAAGCGGACCTGGTGGACAGTCGGTAAATACCACAGATAGTGCGGTTAGAATAATTCACAAACCAACCGGTATTATGGTGATGATGCAAGATGAAAAAAGTCAGCACAAAAACAAAGCTAAAGGAATGAGGGTTTTGCGTTCTCGAATTTATGAACATTATCAAGCACAAATAGATGCAGAAAGAGCAGACGCAAGAAAAACTCAAACAGGTAGCGGTGACCGTAGCCAGCGAATAAGAACCTACAATTTTCCGCAAAATAGACTAACTGATCATCGGCTCGGGAAAAACTTTTCTCTCGACCGAACAATTGCGGGCGGTCTTGACAAATTGATTAGTGAGCTTATTGTGTGGGGCAAACAGCAGGATTTGGCAAAATAATGGGTGAATCCAAAAAACATATTAATTGGAAAATTCTACCTTTACTGAAAACTACCTCTGATTTTTTTTCAAACAATAATATCCCTTCAGCAAGGCTTGATGCAGAGGTATTATTGGCACACGTCTTAGGGTGTGAAAGAATTCGGCTATATGCAAATTTTGAAAAAATATTAACAGAGACAGAGCTATCTAATTATAGAACCTTAGTAAAAAGAAGAGCTGGTTTAGAGCCGGTTGCATATTTAATTGGAGAAAAAGAGTTTTTTTCCAGAAAATTTAAGGTGGATAAAAATGTATTAATCCCTCGTCCTGAAACTGAAAATTTAGTTGGGGAGGCAATTAGCTTCATTCGAGAAAATTGGGAAAAGGATACTCCTCTCAAAATACTTGACCTTGGAACTGGCAGTGGATGCATTGCAACTATTATTGCCACTAACCTCAAAAATGCAAAAATTATTGCTACCGACATATCGAAGGAAGCACTTGAAATAGCTGCTCTAAATTCCGCAACTAATGCTGTTGATGAACGAATAGAATTTAGATTAGGAAGTATTTTTGAACCGGTGAATGAAGAATTGTTTGATGTTATTATTTCGAATCCGCCATATATTTCAAAAGATGAAAAAGTAATGGTTGATGTAGCTGACTATGAGCCTAGTCATGCATTGTTTGCAGATGAAGATGGTTATTATTTTTATAAAGAGATTGCAGTAAATCTCAAAAAACACCTGAAAGAAAACGGTGCAGTTTTCTTTGAAGTCGGACACAACCAAGCAGAAAAGGTTATTGGCATTTTAAAAGCCAACGGCTTTACGAAATGCAAATCAATCAAAGATGATGCCGGCATTGAAAGAATTGTCTGGGCCTCATTACCGTAACCTTAAACCGTTTCAACTGAAGGATTTATATTGTTACTAACAGTTTGTTTTCTGTCGGTTTCTTTATCTTTGTAAAGATTTTTATCAGCATCCATAATAATGTCGTCAAGAGAACTTCATTGTTTATAAGTTGCTATAATACTAATCGTCATTGGAATAATCTTGCCAGTATATTTAATTTACTATTCTTCTAATTGCTTTTTAAACCATGCAGTTTCATTTGCAATATCCTTGGCATTAATTATTGCGGTACAGATAGCTACGGTTTTTGCTCCGGCAGATATTACTTCGGAAATTGTTTGACGATTTATTGAGCCGATGGGAAAATATGGGATTTGAGAATTTTTAACAGCATAGTTTACATATTCCAAGCCGACCGGAGCACGATGTTTTTTAGTATTGGTCTCAAATACCGGTCCTACCCCAACATAGTCTGCCCCGTCCATGATTGCGGCAGTAAGGATTTCAGGTGCAGAGGTGCTTTTCCCAATTATTTTATTTGGTCCTAAAATTTTACGGCAAAGAGATATCGGCAAATCTCCTTGTCCGGTATGAATGCCATCGGCATCAATTAGAGCAGCGATATGCGGTCTGTCGTTCAAGAGAAATATTGCTCCGTAGTCTTTACATAATTTGTTTAATATTTCCGCTCTTTGGTAAAACTCTTTGTCTTCAATCTTCTTTTCTCGCATTTGGATAATATCTGCCCCACCGGCTAACGCCTCACGTACAACTATTTCTGATGAAGCGGAGGCTAGCTCTTCTGTTACCAAAACATAGAGCTTTGCAGAGCTGAGTTTTTTCTTGAGCCGATGATTGGTAAAAATTTCTTTTTCTACATCATAAACGGTGTAACGTATTTGCTCAAAAGTTATCGAAGACGATTGGTCAGAAATCTTACTGTATTCTTCAATTGAGCGAATTGCCTCTTCTAAGCGCTTAATGGCTGCCTTTACCACCTCCCGGGAGTTCATTCTGCTTCTTTCGGTATCAGTGCTTAATGAGGTGCCAACATCTCCTGCAGTATCTCTAAAATCAGACAATCCAACATTGCATTTTTCTTCAAAGCCATTAATCGCTTTACAAAAATCATGACGAACATTCTTTATCTTTTGGGTGAGGGTGTCTGAATTTAATATAAAACGAGAGTATTCCTCAATAACCCTCAAGCCTTCTCTGGCTCGATTAGCATTGGCGTCAATTATTCTGAAATGAGAATTTATTATTTCCATTCTGGAATGACTTCTTTGGTAGATTGAGTGATGACATGAAGAATAGTGATGGTTGCACGAGCAGACCATTTTTCTTTAAAATGAAGAAAGATAACATTCCTGTTGTCTTTAGAATAAAGAGGAGATTTGCATTTGTATTCAGAGTAAAACAATCTCCTTTGTCCCTTGCCTGCTCTATCCGAAATGAAAATTGCAGCATCATCTGTGCCGGTATAAATTATGTTTTTATTGTCAGAAGATATTGCAGGATTGTTTCTACCTAAGAGACCAACTGATTTCAATTTTTTGGTATTGAAATTGTATTCATATATTCTATAGGGGAATATCTTCTTGTTCCCCTTAAAGGACATTTTGATCATTTGCCCAAAAAGCATGTATTGATTATCAGAAGTTATTACTTGGGCGGTAGGATGCCAGGCAATGGCATCCATTATTTTTTCTTCCTGAAGAGTTTTCAGATTTATTTTAAAAAATTCTTGAATGAACGCATGTTTGTTTGAACGCTGAAAAACAATGCTATTCCCATCACGAGTAAATGTCGGATTGCGATCATAAATCTCATTAGAACTCTGATTCTTAGTAATCCTTTCCATCCTACTTCCATCAGGATTGCAGATAGCAATTATTCCTCTGCCATCATTGCTGGTATCAATAACAAAAGCGATTTTTGTTTCATTGTTATTGTAAACAGGAGAAAGAAGATTGCTTCTTGTCGTTAAAATCTTTTTTACTCTCTTGCCGTCTATGTCCATTTGATAAATATTACTTTTTCCATTTTTGGTTCCGGCAAAAAGTACTGCTGTGCCATTATTGCAAATTGACGGTCTAGCACCGGCATAGATTCCATCTGGAGCTTGCTTTAAAGCAGTAGAACCACCGTCACCTTCCGGCTCACCACAAGATGATAAAATTAAGGATGTCAAACTAATTGCAAAGAATACAATTAGTTTATCTAAAAACTTAGCCATCTTTTTTATCAGCCAAAATAAAAGTCTCTTCTGCGATGTATCCCTCTTCGTTTGTTGGAATAACAAAAATATGGCTTCTACTTTCTTCAGTTGCAATATCTCTTTCATCGCTTGATGGTGCGTTGTTTGCTTCTTCATTGATTTGAATTCCCAAAGCTCCAAGACCAGAAAGAATTTCCGTACGAATAAATGGATTGTTTTCACCAATGCCACCAGTAAAGACAATCGCATCAACCCTGCCAAGCACAGCCATATATGAACCGACATATTTTCTTATTTTATATGCATAAACATCTAAAGCCAATTGCGCCCGTGCTGAACCTTTTTCTGCTTCTGCAACAAGCTTGCGCATATCATTTGATATTCCGCTAATACCAAGAAGTCCTGATTTTTTATTTAAAATATTGTTAACTTCTTCAATGGTTAGATTTTCATCTTTGCTCATTAAATAAAACACTATTGCAGGGTCGATGTCACCACTACGGGTTCCCATTGCTACCCCTTCAAGCGGAGTAAGTCCCATTGAGGTATCTATACTCTTTCCGCCTTTAACCGCAGTAATAGAGCAGCCGTTACCGAGATGACAGGTGATAACATTTGTCTTATCAAGAGATTTTTCCAGCATAGATGCCGCTCTCTTTGTTACATAATGATGACTTGTGCCGTGAAAGCCATATCTGCGAACTTGATATTTTTCATAGTATTCATAAGGTAGGGCATACATATAAGCCTTTTCAGGAATTGATTGATGAAAAGCGGTGTCAAAAACTGCGACCTGAATTACTTCCGGGAGAACCTTGCTCGCCGCTTCTATTCCAATAAGGTTGGGTGGATTATGTAATGGCGCTAAATCAGAAAAATCTCGAATTGTTGCAATTACATTATCGTCTAAAATAACCGATCCGGAATATGCCTCGCCACCATGAACAACCCTATGACCAACCGCACCTATTTCAGAAATCTCGGAAATCACCCCTACTTTTTCATCCACAAGAGTGTCTAATATTAATGCCATCCCTTCGCTATGTCCTGAAATTTTTTGTTCAATGAGGTGTTTATTGCCAAGAGTTTTATGGGTAAGGGCAGATTCTTCGGTACCAATACATTCTAGAATGCCGGAAGCCATTACTTCATTTGCAGGCATTCTAAATAGTTGATACTTAATAGATGAGCTTCCACAATTAATCACCAAAACAATCATTATTTCTCTCCTCAGCTGTTTGTATAATAAAAATATAGATTAATTCGTAGCTATAATTTAGTCAAGGTAAATGCACCAATAAAAGCAATGAGTAAAAAAAACTTTTAAACGCTCCAACCTTATTATGTAAAATTAACTAAAAAAGTTTGTCATATTGATTTTATTTGTTAATCTATGCGAGGAAGTAAAATTATTTTTTGCTGAAAGCTGGAAAGTTATGACCAAAAAACAAGATGTAATAATAACAACCCTCGGAATGGATGGAGCATGCTCGGCAGCATTGATGCTTCTAAAAAAAACAACGAGCGAACTTTCTATTACCACCACAAATCGATTTGCAAAGACCTTACGCGATATTTTAGATTCTGAAAAGAAACCCAAAAATATTTATATTATGGGAGTTGGAGTTGAAGAAAATATTTTAGAAATAGAGGAATTATTATCAGAAATAAAAAAAAACAATACCGAGATTATTTGGTTTTGTGGACGAGGGTATCTTAATCGATATAAAGAAATTTTAAAAAAATACAGTATCCTTAAATTTAAAAGATTTGAAAGCAATACTGAAGCTGTCTTGGATTATTTAAAGCAAGACAAAATTGATATAGGCATTTCTGAGCATTTATGCTCTCTCGCTCTGGAATTTTTGATTGGCAACAATGATAAAATTGATACAGACAATCTCTTATGGCATAAATTAGTTAATAATGCCACTTCTGAATTCTTCAGATTTGGCAATGATGAACTGTATCCAATAGCTATAAAAAAACTTGCCGGAATTTTGAAAATAACATCTGAGGAAAAAGAAAAACTCGCAAATATTAATCTTTCAGAAAGCAGCAAATTGCCAATTGGCAACAGCCCTCAGATGAAAGCGATTAGAAAAAAAATATCTAAGATTGCAATTCACGATGAGCCGGTATTAATTCTTGGGCCAAGCGGTGCAGGTAAAGAATTACTCGCTCGCTCAGTTCATGAAGGAAGCAATCGTGCTTCTCGCCCTTTTATTCCAATAAATTGCGCAACTTTATCCCAAAGTGCCGACATGGCATACGACAGGCTCTTTGGGCATATTGAAGGAGCATATACCGGAGCAAAAGGGGCAAATGAAGGCGCATTTGAAGTTGCAAATACAGGAACTTTATTTCTTGATGAAGTTGCAGAATTGCCAATCGAAGTGCAAACCAGCCTTTTGCGTGTTCTTGAAGATGGCTTTATAACACGCCTTGGCACAATGGAAACAATCAAGGTCAATGTCAGGATAATTGCGGCAACCAATCAAGATATACCTATTTTAATTAAAAATAAAAAATTTCGATTAGACTTATTCTTTCGCCTAAATGTTTTAAGCCTAACAGTTCCACCACTTAAAGAAAGAATTGAAGACATAAAATCAATTATCACAAATATTAGGCATGGACTAAGAAAAAAAGGATATAAATTAGAAATTAACGGTGCCGGATGGAATGAAATAAACAATTATGATTGGCCGGGGAATATTAGACAATTGCAAAATGTGTTAATTAGGGCTGCTTATTTAGAAGAACCGATAGAACATATTATACAGGAAGAAATTAAACTTGGATTTTCAATCGAAGATACCAACAAACCACAGACTTCTGAAATCAATGTCCCTGAAAATATAAAAATATTTTTTCCAACAACAATTTCTGAAATTCATTCTGAAAAAGAAATTCGCAAAGCCTATGCGAAAAGAGTTCACCAACTGATGAATGGCAATTCATCGAAAACAGCAAAAATCTTAAAGGTGTCAAGAAACACCCTGCAAAAAAGGTTGAAATGCGATTGACCACTCAAAAACATCCAAATCATCTTAGCATGCCCATTTTTTAGTATGGGATTAAATGTTAAAAGTAAATACTTGATTTGTTTTATTTTTTAAGTAAGATGTATATTCATAAAGATACTTGTCGGATTAATTTTATTGAAAATTTTATCAACAACTCTCAGGTATCTACAAAATCAAAAGATGAAGGCAATAAAAGCAACAGGATAAATATATGTAGTAGATTATTCCAGGGCAACACTTCTCAAAATACAGAAAAGCACCCACTTAATACTTTTAGGATTCAGCATGAAGATTAAAAATAAAACAGATTTTAACAAAGGCATAATTATCAATCGCCAAGATCCAACCCAACCTGTCGTTTCCTCCAACTCCAAAATAAAAAACATTTTAATACCATTCGCTATTCTATTGTTGATTTTTAGTGGAATCATCTATCTCTATATTTCAGTAATCGCTTATTATCCGACCGGGGTCTTGGTAAAAAATGAAATAACTTTGGGATTTACCGTTGCAGGGCGTATCAAAAGTATATTTGTGAACGAAGGAGATGCTGTTGTTGTTGGAGAAAAATTGGCATCATTAGATAGGTCTCTAATTAACTCAGAGCTTACTATGGCAAAAAAATCATTGGCTTTAGCGGAAGCACAGTTATTAGAAAAAAAAGAACAACTAAGAATACAACAACAGCAATTACTTAACAACTACAACGATAAACTACTGATGCTAAAAGTTAAAGAGGCTGAATTAAACAGTGACTCTTCACAAAACAAGGTTAGCCTAAAAAGATTGAGCGAAGAAATCAAGGGCAGTTTAAGAGAGGTTGAAAGATTAAAACATTTAGTTTCGGATAATGTTAGTACAAAAAAACAATTGGATATTGCCACCACAAAATACCAATCTCAGAAAAAGGAATTAGAACAATTAGTTGTTGCCATAAAGCGAGATCAACAAAGTTATAACGCAGCAGTGACAAGAAGAAAGGAGTGGGAGCAAAAAATAATTTCCCCAAAATATAATTTATTATTAGAGCCAAATATTAAAAAATTAGAACAAGCAAAAGAAAAGTTGAAGCTGATAAAAGAAAAAATTAAAGAAATGACAATATATTCTCCAGTCAATGGAGTTATTGGAAAAAGTTTTAGACTTCCTGGGGAAATTACCGAAGGCGGTCAAACCGTCATTAAGATTATATCAGCTGCCGGAGGATGGATTGAGGCAAAAATAAAAGAAGAGAAAGTTAATGATTATAAAGTTGGCTGTAAGGTTAGGCTAACAAGCAGACGTGAAAACAAAAAATACTCTTCCATGATTGAATATGTCGCACCTACCGTCCAGCAACATATTAGTGTATTCTCAGATATTTATACTCATTCGCAAATGATTAAGATAAAATTACCCAAGGATTGCAATTTGCCATTTGGTGCAACATTCGATATTTCTCTTGAATAGGTGAAATTATGAAAAAAGCAGTTGAAATTTTAAAAGCAATTTCTAAATTGACAACAACATCCATTATTCCAAAATTATCCTTAAACAGCCCAATTGGTTATACTTGGCAATTAGCAAATGAAATCCTTTCCTGTCCCCCCGGCAATGAATTTGAAACCCTAGAAGTTTTGTCCGACAATAATTATTTGGAAAGAAACTTTATTGACAAGCTAATACTTTGCCCTCACTGCAATGAAGTACATGTTGCTTTTCGTGAGGTTTGCTCACAATGTCATAGTGCAAATATCCAATTACAAGATATGATTCATCACTTTCGCTGTGGCTTTGTTGGAAAAGAAGAAGGATTTTCTCGATTAGGAAAAATAGTTTGCCCAAAATGTGATTATCCACTGCGGCACATTGGAGTGGATTACGAAAGACCTAGTCAAATTCAAGTTTGCAATTCCTGCAACTGGAGCGGTTCCTCACCATTTACAGAGGGACATTGTCTTAGCTGTGGGAAAAATTTTGATCCCGACAATGCCATAGAAAGAATAATCCATTCATACACATTAACTCCTCAAGGATTATTAGCGGCAGAAAATGGCTCATTATCTTCTATCAATAACAATACTGAGATTATTGATATACAATATGGCACACTTAAAATATAGATAATGAATATAATTTGTTTTAATTTAGAAGAGCAGGCAAAAAGATATTCTAGACCATTAAGTGCTCTTTGTATTCTATTCGATCAATATCAAGCAATAAAAGAACAGCAAGGAATTAGTGTAGTTGCAAATATAATGAAAACTCTTGTTGAGATACTAAACACCCTTATTCGCAATTGTGATTTACTGTCTGTCTTTGACAATTCAAAAGTTGTTGTTCTCTTGCCGGAAACCTCAAGTGATGGCGTTAAGGTTTTGAAAGATAGATTGCAGTTAAGGTTTAATGAACATAATTTTATAGAGGCACAGAGTGAAGTATCTATTTCCTTCGGTAGTACTACCTTCGGAGAAGGTAAAAACGTTATCGATAAAGAAATAATTAAAAATGCCTGTAAATTAGCAGAAGAAAAATCTTCTGCTAAAGGCAATTAATAGAAAGTATCTGTTCTTATGGATTGGATTCTTCATCAAATATTGATATATAAAATAACTCTTTCGAGGTTAACCGGAGAAAGGTTATTTTGGCTATATTTGCCATGCATACTTATTGATGCCCCTCGATATTTTTTAAGCAAGGTACTACTACTATCAATTGAATTAATCAAGGCGACCAAGGCATTAGCAATTCAAGAGGTTGATGAAGTTAAATTAAATCTTAATTTAAAGGTAAGTATTCTTGTTCCGGGATTCAATGAAGAAGCGGGCATGGTGCATACCATAGAAAGTTTATTAGAAAATAAATATCCAAATAAGGAAATTATTGTTATTGACGATGGCAGCACAGACAAAACCTATGAATACTGTTTGCCTTATGCAGAAAAAGGTTTAATAAAATTATTTAAAAAA